>JBAZLT010000156.1:0-4988 GCA_041650115.1 Dehalococcoidia bacterium
GCAGGTCAGCACACTGCGTTGAATACGTTCTCGGGCCTTGTACACACCGCCCGTCACGTCATGGAAGTCGGTAACACCTGAAGTCGATAGGCTAACCCGCAAGGGGGGCAGTCGCCGAAGGTGGGACCGGTGACTGGGACGAAGTCGTAACAAGGTAGCCGTACGGGAACGTGCGGCTGGATCACCTCCTTTCTAGGGAGTATTTACTCCTAGGTCGTTCGGTGGCGGCAACGCCACTGTACCTTCGAAATCAATTTACTTTCCTTCCACTATCCAGATGTTAAGGTTTTTTATTGCCTTCTTGCACCGCTCCACCAATTCAAATATTCCCCGTCCGAGGTATATCTTCCCATTGACTTGAATGATACAATAAGACCATTAGATGTATACGGGTAAAGTCGGTACCCGGCCGCTGGTCGGACCGGCAGTATTAAGGTGGATAACTTAATATCCTGAGATGATATACGAAGCGTCACAATATAATTTTCAGCCGCCTCCGCTGGTCTCCAGGGCGCATAAAATCCTGATCAAACCCAATGCCAGTTACCCTCATCCCTACCCCTTCAGCACCAGCCGGGAGATACTGGGCACGGTGATCGACAAGGTCAAACAGGTGAGCGATGCCGATATCATCGTGCTGGAGGGCACCGCCAGCGGAGAGTCGGTCTATCCCATCTATAAGTCGCTGGGATATGATTTTCAGCGTGTTCTGATGCTGGATGTCAAGGACTGCATCTGGGTGGAGATCGAGAATCCGCTGCCCCACCCCTTTGCGGTGGCGACCTTCTGGGTGCCCAACGTGGTGCTGTCCTGCGATTTTCTCATCACCATATCTTCCCTGCGCACTGTCGGCAACCACGCCTTTCTCAGCATTAAAAACCTGCTCAGCCTGCTGCCCGTGAACAAATATAAGAAGGGCTCGGAGAGCGGATGGGGCTCGCTGGACGAATTCGGCTGGGACAAGGTCTACGCCGACCTCTATTTCACCCTCCCCTTCGACCTGGCCATCATAGACGGCAGGAAAAAGTTCAGCGCGGCCGATAATTCCTTCAAGGGCAAGACCGAGTGCCCGGGCAAAATATTCGAGGGCGAACCCTATGAGATCGACCGGGAAGCCTCGGAGATGCTGGGAGTGGACCAGCAGTACCTTGATATCATTAAGGCCGGCAAGAGCGAGCTCGAAAGCTGAGCTCAGTACCTTACGTTGAAACCGATGAAACCACCCGTATACTCAGACCAGGTGACGTCGATTTTCGATACAGAAGCGCCCTCAGGCCCCACTTTTAACTGTTTAAGCAGAGCTTCGAGGTCGTCCCTGGCGCCCTCGGCCAGCACCTCGACATCTCCCGACGGCAGGTTTTTAACCCAGCCCATAAGCGACAGGCTTTTGGCTGCACGGTGCGTGAAAGCGCGGTAATAAACTCCCTGTACCCTTCCGTGTACGATGGCTCTTAGCCCGGCAGGATCGGACATCCGCCGGCTATTCAGGAAAATCCTCTTTTTTCCCCTTCTTCCTGATCACTTCAACGTCGGCTACCGGCTCGAAAATCGAGGGCGCCGCTTTCTTTGCGTCTTTCTTGGGCTTTTTATGTTCCTTGTGGAATTTATCTTTAGAACCCATAACAATTCTCCTTGAGTCATATTATGCGCTCAGCTAAGTCTAACAAATAAATCGCGGGCAAGTAAAGATGCGGCAGTATAGTAGATTTACCTTGACTTTTAGCTATGCCCCATCTATAATTCGTGTTTGTCGTCTGATTTAAGCACTGACAGGACGCCTTGTTGCCCGAGTGGCGCAATGGCAGCGCAACCGACTTGTAATCGGTAGGTTAGCGGGTTCGACTCCCCTCTCGGGCTTAAGATCTGATGACCGGTATGGAGGGATGCCGGAGCGGCCAATCGGAGCAGACTGTAAATCTGCCGCCCTAAGGGCTACGTAGGTTCGAATCCTACTCCCTCCACCAGTATCCCTTTTTGAATTTTGTAGATTTAAAATATTTTATTGTATAATTTGTAGTCGCATCTGCGTGATGTGTTATATAATATTAGGCTATTTGCCCACATAGCTCAGTCGGTAGAGCACGTTCTTGGTAAGAACGGGGTCATCAGTTCGAATCTGATTGTGGGCTCAGAAATGAAGGAGGGTTTACCATATGGCAAAGAAAGTATTTGAGCGAAAGAAGCCGCATTTGAATGTGGGCACCATAGGTCACGTCGATCATGGCAAGACCACGTTGACCGCCGCCATTACTTTGGTCTTATCCAAACAGGGCATTGGCGACACATCGTTCCGTCCCTTCGACAGCATCGACAATGCTCCGGAGGAAAAGGCCAGGGGCGTTACCATCGCCATCGCCCATATCGAGTATGAAACCAAGAAGAGGCACTACGCCCATGTGGACTGCCCCGGCCATGCCGACTACATCAAGAACATGATCACCGGCGCGGCCCAGATGGACGGCGCCATACTGGTTGTAAGCGCCCCCGACGGCCCCATGCCCCAGACCAGGGAACACATCCTGCTGGCCAGGCAGGTGGAAGTGCCCGCCATGGTAGTGGCTCTTAACAAAGTCGACGCCATGGAAGACGAGGAACTGCTCGAGCTGGTCGAGATGGAGCTGAGGGACCTGCTGACCAAGTACAACTTCCCGGGAGACAAAATTCCCATCGTCCGCGTCAGCGCACTGAAGGCGCTGGAATGCGGCTGCGGCAAGCCCGACTGCAAATGGTGCAGCGGCATCCTCAAGCTGATGGACGCGGTTGACGACTATATTCCTCAGCCGGTCCGCGCGGTGGACAAGCCGTTCCTGATGCCCATTGAAGACGTGTTCGGAATCAAAGGGCGCGGCACCGTAGTTACCGGCAGGATCGAGCGCGGCGTCGTTAAGATCGGCGACGAGGTTGAGATCGTCGGCATTAAAGAAACCAAGAAAACTGTAGTGACAGGCGTTGAGATGTTCCATAAACAACTCGAGGCCGGCGAAGCAGGCGATGCGGTCGGCTGCCTTATCAGGGGCATCGAGCGCGAGGATGTCGAGAGGGGGCAGGTGCTGGCCAAACCGGGCAGTATTAAACCGCAAACACATTTCGAGGGTGAAGTCTACGTCCTGACCAAGGAAGAGGGCGGCAGGCATACACCTTTCTTCAACGGATACAAACCGCAGTTTTATATCAGGACACTGGATGTCACAGGCCAGACTGAGTTGCCGCAGGGCGTTGAGATGGTCATGCCGGGCGACAGTATTAAAATGAGTATTAAACTGATTTACCCCGTTGCACTCGAACAGGGCATGCACTTTGCCATCCGCGAGGGCGGAAAAACGGTTGCTTCAGGCGTGATCACGAAGATACTTGGATAAGAGATGGCAAAGAAAGGCGATGCTCGAGGTGTAGTTTACATGGCATGCACGACATGCCAGGAGAGGAACTACACCTCCGAAAAAAATAAGAAGAATGACTCACAGCGTCTGGAACTGAAGAAGTATTGTCCCCGTTGCCGAAGTCATCAACTCCACCGGGAGACCAAGTAAAAAGGTGGCTACTAAAGAACAGGCGAAGGTTTTACCGCCTGCTAAAGTGAAAGACCAGGCAGCTCAGGACAATAAAAGTCAGGCGCCGGCCAAGGCCAAGAAGCCTCAGGTGCAGCTAGGTCAGCCCAAGAAGCGCCGGTTTACTTTCTTCTCCGATATCATCGGGGAGCTGAGAAAAGTAGTCTGGCCGACAAGGAATGAGACCATACGCCTTACCCTGATCGTTCTGGGCCTGTGTATTGTCATGGGCGCGATACTGGGTGCCGTTGACTACGGTTTTTCGGAGCTCGTGGCGAAAGTGTTCTTAGGTGGCAAATAGAGTGACCGTTGATGCCAATGCCAAATGGTACATCATACATACCTACGTAGGCCACGAGGAGAAAGTAAAAAACAAGCTGCTCCAGCGTATCAAGTCGATGGACGCCGGCAACAAGATCCTCGACGTTGAGATACCCAAGGAGAACGAGATTGAGATCAGGTCCGGCCAGCGCAGGACCGTTGAGAAGAAAATGTTCCCCGGTTACCTCCTGGTCCGCATGGCGATGGACCATGAGAGCTGGAAGGTAGTCAGGGAAACCCCGGGGGTCACAGGCTTTGTTGGTGATGGCAAGGAAGCCACACCGCTGCAGGAAGACGAGGCCAGCAGGATCCTCAAGCAGAAAGAGGAAGGCGTAGCACAGGTTAAGATCAGGTTCAAGAAAGGAGAGAACGTCAGGGTGGTCGATGGTCCGTTCACGGACTTCATCGGCACCGTAGACGAAATAAATATGAGCAAGGGCAAAGTTAAGGTTATGCTGACCCTCTTTGGAAGAGAGACTTCGGTAGAGCTGGACTTCCTGCAAGTGGAGAAACTATAAGATGGCCAAAAAAGTAAAAGCAATCGTAAAATTACAGATACAGGCCGGTAAAGCAACACCCGCACCGCCGGTGGGCCCTGCGCTGGGCCAGCACGGCGTAAATATTATGGGTTTCTGCAAGGATTACAACGACCGGACCAAGTCGTTCGAGGGCTCCATCGTTCCGGTGGAGATCACAGTATACGAGGACAGGTCCTTCACCTTCATCACCAAGACGCCGCCGGCCTCGGACCTTCTGAAGAAGGCACTGGGTGTCGAGAAGGGAAGCGGCGCAACCCCGACTCAGATCGCCGGAACGATAACGAAAGCCAAGATCAACGAGATCGCCAAGGTCAAACAGAAGGACCTTAATGCGCTGGATTTGGAAGGCGCGGCGCGTATCATCGAGGGAACCGCCCGGAGTATGGGCATTAAAGTGGAGTAATTACATGGCTACCAGAGGTAAAAACTACAGGGAAGCAGCCAAGCTGGTTGCACGCGATAAGACCTATGATCCCAGGGAGGCCGTGGCCATCGCCAAGAAATCAGGTTACGCCAAGTTCGACGAGACGGTTGAACTGCATCTCAGGATGGGCGTAGACCCTCGCGCGGCCGATCAGCA
>JBAZLT010000157.1:0-4983 GCA_041650115.1 Dehalococcoidia bacterium
TGGAGACACGGATGTGCCCGAAGCCGCCGCTGGCGATGAAGTCTCCGTCCTTGACGAATTTAGATACCGCCTCTTGAGCGGTCATGGTCTTGTCCTTGAGCGCGCGGGATTTGTTGTGCAGCACGTACTCCCGGTTCTCGTCCGGATCGTGCCATCCCACCAGTTGCCCTTTGCCTTCCTGAATAACTTCCATCTGCTGCTCCTTAAGTCTAATTAAAATACAATCAACTTGCCGGGAAGCTGAGCTGACCTCAGCCTACCGGCAAGTTAGAGTTAACTATATATTATACGGGAAAAGCGATTTTTATTTTTTTACGATACCGAGGATCTTGCGGGCCTCGGCCGGAGTAGCCGGCTTCCTTCCCAGCATGGCGGCTATTTTAACGGCTAATTCCACCTGTTCATAGCTGCCTTTGGCCAGTTCCCCGTCCGGCATCCTGGTGTTGTCCTCAAGGCCGACCCTCATGTGCCCTCCCATCATGCATGACTGCATGATGGCCGGGACCTGCTCGGTGCCCACCGCGCAGGTGGTGAAGTTGGAGTCGGGCGGAAGGGCGTTTACCATGGCGACAAACACATCCGGCCTGAATTTCTGTCCGCCGTTGACGCCCCACACGAAGTTGAAATTGTAGGGCTTGCGGAAGAAACCCTGTTTGGAGATGATGATCCAGTTGTCGAGGCCGCCGACGTCGTACAGCTCGGCCTCCGGCCTGCACCCGATCTCCTCCATCAGCTTGCCGAAGTCCTGCAGCATGCCGAAGGAGTTGACGAAGACGTTGTCGATCAGTATCTGGCCGGTCTTGCGGTCCAGTACGCTGAAGTTCATGGTGTTGGTGTTGAGGGACGCGCTCTCGGGCTTGATGGCCTTGATCGATCGTATCCTCGACTCCATGTTGAGCTTGATCAGGTTGTTGATCAGGTTCACGCAGTCCGACTCGGGGAAGGGCCCGACCTGGCAGGGGAAGCCTACCGAGGATGTGACCTGGATGATCAGGTCGGGGCAGCGTTGCCTGATGGCGTCGTAAGTGGCTTTCACCATTTCGACATCGGATGTATGATACCCGCCCATTTTTTCATCGCGGCCGTGGATGTGCACCATGCTGGCGCCGGCCTTGAAGGCCTTCTCAGCCTCGTCGGCGTACTCCTTGGGTGTGTAGGGGGTGGCCGGGTTGTTGTTCTTGAACGTAGCCGATCCCGCCAGTGCCGCTGTAATAATGACCTTGTCTTCCATACTTGCCTCCTCTATTTGTCCTGTTTAATTATTTCTCAGGCTGATTTAATCTACTTGGCCGGCCGGAAATACTCGATATCGAAGATAGTCGCTTCGCGCTTGTCCTTGAATACCGGCTCCAGCTTCATTCCCGACTTGATGGATTTGGCGTCGACGTCGCCGATGAAGTGCGTCATGCCCGTGTCGGCGCCGTCCAGCTTGATCACGCCAATGGCGTAAGGCGGCTTGATGGCCTGCACCGACGATTCGTAGTGCACTATGGTGAATGTTTCCAGCGTGCCCTTGCCGCTCAGGTCTATCAGCTCCTCCACCTTGGCGAAGCATTTGGGACAGACGGAGCGGGGCGGTACGTTCACGAAGCCGCATTTGGGGCACTTGGCGCCGCTGATCACTTTGCTGTCCCTGATCTTGATGAAAAACTTGCTGGCCATAGAGCCCACGGAGTACTTGTAGGGCATGATAATGAAGCCTTCAAAAATGACGGGTTCTTGTTTTACTGCTTCCATAGTTATTTCCTTCCTATCTCTTCTTTAATCACTCGGTAATCGTCTTGAAGTGAACTATGTCGAAGATATTGCCCTTGCGCTCCTCCTTGGGCTTGATCACCGCTTCGACCCGCATGAAAATTTTAATCTTACTCTCATCCGTCTCCTCCAGCTGGTGCTGCATTATCACGGTTGCCCCGTCCAGCAGTATAATGCCGACCGCGAAGGGGATCTTCAGCATCTCTCCAGTGGTCGGTAGCAGGAATGATTGCTCCGCCATGAAATAGGATACGACCGTTCCCTTGGGCCCGACCGGTATCCACTTCGACCTGTCCGTGCATCTGGTGTGGTCCCTCGTGCAGACCGACTTGGGCAGGCAGAACTTACGCCCGCAGGTGGGGCACTCGTTGGCATAGATAATGCCGTTTTCCTTTAATTCCCTGAAGAACTCACCCCATACCTCGCCGGTCCTCCATTTATAGGGGATCTTCGCCGTTTTATTGATGTAAATCAACTCTTCCTGTGTTCTCTGTTTCATCTCTGTCATTCCCTCCAGTTAGTCCATCGTCTTGCTCAGCAGCAGCAGGTCGGACCAGTATGAGCCGCCGAAGCCGCTGGCCAGCGCCTGCTTGACCTCTCTGGTCACCTGGTGCTCGCCTCCATCTCCCCTCACCTGCAGGGCAGCCTCGGCTACCCGCAATATGGCGGAGTCGCCGATGGAGTTGGTGCATAACACGCCGCCTGACGGGCTGACCGGGTATGACCCTTCCAGTTTGAGGTCGCCCTTCTCCACATGCTTCCATCCCTCGTTGGGCTCGCAGACCAGGAAGTCCTCCAGCCACATGGGTATTGCGAAGGCGAAGGGATCGTACATCTCGAAGACCTGTGTTTCCACCATTGGCTTGGTGATATGGTTGCGTTTAAATAGCCTGGCCCCGGCCTCCATGTGGGAGGTCCAGCGCTTCTCGCCGATTCCGAACTGCGCGCCACCGTATTCCACATGGACCGTCACATGGTCCTTCATCCAGACCGGCTTCTTGCAGATCTTCTTGGCCTTGCTCTCGCTGGCCAGCACCATTGCTGTTGCGCCCAGGCTGGTGGGACAGCACATCAGGAGGTTGAGCGGGTACATCACCATCCTGGCGTTCATAACGTCTTCCACGGAGTATATCTCACGCATATGCGCGTTGGGGTTCCTGTGCGCGGCCTGGGACGAATTGGCGCGTACCATGGCGGCATGCTCCAGCTTGCAGCCGCTCCTCTGCATGTAGGCTACCGAGACGGTTGCCAGTCCGCCGATGGCGCCCACCAGGAAATGGCGGTCCACCGCCGGATCGGTGATGGTGGAGATGGCCGGCGTTACCAGCCCCTCGTCGTGTTTCTCCCATCCTATCACCAGCACCAGGTCGTAAAGTCCGGAAGCTATGTGGTACCATCCCTGTATGGCCGTCATGGTGCCGACCGTGCCGCCGGTGTTCATCTTGAAGCCCGGCCTGCCGGCCGCGCCGCTGTAGAGGTTGAGCATGGCGTCGTTGAGGTGATGGCCCTCGAAAAAGTCCATGTTTCCCGCCATCACGGCTTCCATATCATTGATAGTCAGCCCGGCATCCTCCAGGGCTTTGGTGGCGGCGTCGTAAATCAGCTCGCCGTCATTGACATAGGGCCTGCGGCCGCTGTGCGTGGTCTGGCCGATTCCAACAATTGCAACCCTGTTTGCCATTTTATTTACCTCCCTTTTCGAGAACGAGTACGCAGTGCATCTGGCCGGCCAGTCCGTCGCAGCCGTGGGCGACCGCGCGCTTGGCGCCCTGAATCTGGTGATCCCCGGCCTTGCCCTGCAGTTGCCAGACGGCTTCCGCCACTCTGGCCATGCCCGCCACATTGATGGGCACGCCCGAGAGCAGTCCGCCCGACGGGTTGACCGGTATCTCTCCCTTGAGCTGGGTCTTGCCGCTGTCGATCAGCTTGCCTCCCTCACCCCGTCCGCACAGTCCCAGACCCTCGCTCCACAGCAGCTCCTGCGGTGCGTAGTACTCGGACAGCTCGACCAGGTCCAGGTCCTTGGCCGGGTTCTTAATGCCGGCCATTTTGTAGGCCCTTTTAGCGGATTTGATCAGCGCATCGCATTCCGCCAGGTCCCGGTCTCCCAAATTGTGATGCTCGTAATAATTGCCGACACCCGTAATCCACACCGGATTAGGCGTGAGTTTTTTCGCCACTTCTTCGCTGGCCAGTATCATGGCGCAGGCGCCGTCGGATACCGGCTTCTTCTGCAGAGCGGTTATGGGATCGGCCAGCATCTTCGACTTGAGCACCTGGTCGACCGTCAGCTCCATAGCCTCCTGGGCCAGTTTGTTTTTAAGCGCGTTTCCCTTGTTTTTCACCACAACCTTGGCGAACTGCTCGGGCGTGACCTTGTACTTGTCCATGTAGCGCCTGGCCTGCATGGCCGCGCCCATGGTGTAGTCGAGGCCCAGCCAGCGGTGATAGATATGGTCGATGGACCAGTTCTCTATCATGGTGCCGTCGGTGATCGATTCCTCGGTGTGGCTGACCACCAGGATCAATTTGTTGTCGCCCGAGAGTATATGCATGGCGCCGTAAAGCACCGCGTATGCGCCGTCCCCGGCCACCTTGGACTCGTCCTTCAGGTGCGAGCAGACGGCGTCGGGAATGGGCATGGATGAGATCGTCCTGCCGTCCCAGAAATCCTGGGAACAGCTGACCACTGCTTCGACATCGTCTTTGAGGTTGATGCCCGCAGCCTCGACGACCTTGTCCGTGACCTCCACGACGAGGTCCATCAGGTGATCGTAGGGTTTGGCGGCTTCGAACTTAGTCGAGGAGGCCGCCACTATTCCAACTCTGCCAGCCATTTTAAGATGCCTCCTTAATAATATTTAGATTAATTAGAATTCACTGCGGATGTTAAAGTCCGTTATCCTGCCTGGGATTGCCGCGCGCATATGCCGCGTCTTCACTCTTCATGGAGGTTGATACTGGCCTCTGCATCACTACCCTGTACCTGCTTTATCTTTTGCTGATCGCTCTAACCCTTCGGCTTCTTGGAAACGGCTACCTTGATTGTACAGATGGCCACGTCCTCATTGCGCTGGTTCTTGACGTGCCACTGGCTTGATACCACGCCCAGTTCCCCCTTATCCTTTAATTCTACCACCTCAGTCTCCAGGTGAATGGTATCGCCCAGTTTGGTGGCGCCGGTAAACCTCACCTTGTCCATACCGTAAAAGGCTATCAGGGCTGTAT
>JBAZLT010000158.1:0-4983 GCA_041650115.1 Dehalococcoidia bacterium
CGCATCCAGCACACTGAGTTTGCCGTCTCCGTCGGCATCGCCCGGCTGATTTTGCCCGATGGTAAGCAGGCCGTTGACGGGGCTGACGGTCAGTGAGGAGCCGTAATAGCTGGTTGCCAGTATCTCAGACAGCGTCAAAGCACTTGTGCTGCCCGCGCTGCCCAGAGCCCTGAATTCAACAATGGCCGCGGAGCCGTTGCCGCTGATCGCCTGGGGCGAAGCAAAACCGAAAATAATGGAACCGGACTGGTCGCTGGATGTAAAAGTAGCCGGCGACAGAAGCGATCCCTTGGATACTTTTACCACCTGTACTACCGCCGGGTCGTAAGACAATGTGAAACCCAGGCTGCCGACGTTCTGAGCATCCTGGAAATAAATCGGCACCTGAACCGTACCGCCGGTTGTGACGTTCCTGGACTCGGCAATGAGCGCGGTGCCTGCAGGTATGGATGTCGTAGCGGTAGTTGACGTTGGCGTTGTTGGCGTCGGTGCCGGTGTTGGTGTTGATGCGGGAACTGAGGATGTAGTAGTGGTTGTGGATGATTGAGGTAATGATTGTGAGCCGTAAATCGTGATTTCGGAGAAGTCTATGCAACATACACACCCATCAGAAATTCTGAAGCCGGCAATGGTATCGTTAACGGGCACCTGAACCTGCAGAGGTGCAAACTCGGAATTACCTGACGATGATACAGCGTTAATCGTTTCTATCGTCTGCCATGCCCCATTTCGGTAAACCTGAAGTGACACGGCACTCCGACAATCAAACCTTCTGCCGGTGTCAAAACGAACAATTACTGAAGTAACATATTGAGATCCAAATAGATATGTGTGCATGCCGGCGAAAGGCCCACAGGCCTTCTCTTCATTATCCTTGTTCTCACAGGTCAGGTGTAATGTGACGGGTGTTGATGAAGGCGAAGTCGAAGTTGGCGGTATTGTTGCAGGAGTTGTGGTGGTAGGGATCGTATAAGTGCCGGAAGAAGTACCGGAAGAGGTGGAAGTCGAAGCCGAAGTCGAAGTGGATGATTGCCCTGTACCCGTGCTCCCGCTCTCATAGCAGGCCTTAACCTTTGCGTATTCCGCATAGGCCGCCTGCGCTTCCGGCGTATCTCCCTTGCCCTGGGACATCAAAGAGGTCAGCTTGTTATATGCGGCGATGTACTCTGCATAGGTACAACCCGTAGCTGCTGCTGTGCCGGTTTGCCCGGAGGTGACCGTCTGGCCGGCAGATGCCGAGCCTCCAAGCGACCTGGTTCCGTCGGGCTGATATACCCATGAAATCCCGTACTCGATGGGGTCCAGCCAGTCATAGGTCTCCTCGAGATAGAATTTGCCGTACTTCCCATTGGAACGCACAACATATGTGTGACCGTCAATCGGCGCTGCCAATTCCACATATCCCGTGGCCGGCGCCTCGCCTACATCGTCAAGATATATAAGTCCCATGTCGATTATGCCGGGAGATTCAAAAACATGGATGCCTCTGGGCGAAATAAAGAAGTCGCCACTGCCCCATGCAACCTGTCCCGATGAGAAACTGAACGCTTCATGTGACTTATCCCAGTCCTTGATTTTGGCAAACCCGCTGGTGAGACCGGAATCGGCGACGGCGGGCATCGATACCAGTAACAGGGATAGAACAAGAATTGCAGCCAATGACTGAGATACCAGCTTTCTTTTCACCGCGACCTCCTTTACTGCCGGATTTGTTCACTTTTGTCGACAGGCTTAAAAGTAAGTGTATGTTAACCAAGATTATATGGCTTCGATCGCAATTGGTCAATGTGCACAGGGCAGGTATCAAGCATGCCTGCCCACTGAATTGCATAGTCTGATGGCGATCTGAGTTGTCAAGTATTTCGCTGTTCGAGCTCTTCTACAGTTCTTTGATATTTCTCATGGATCAGCTTCCTATCGAATTCCCAGAACTCGTCCAGCATTGCGTCCTGCTCCTGTTTACTAAAATATTCAAGGCAGGGATAGAAAAAATGCTTGTCCTCTTTTTCAATATGTACCGGATAAAAACCGGTTAGTTTTTTCAGGAGATCAAGGATATCCGTGAACGATTTTGAGCTGCCCGTTAAGTAAATTTCCCTGGCATTTACGAGCTGTGCAACCATATTGCGGGCCGTGATGTGTTCCTGAACCAGCTCATCCATGATCTTTTTATGTTCTGGAATCAGGCTCTTTTTAGCGAGCTCCCTAAACAGAATATCCTCTTCCTTGCCGTGGTGTGTTCTGTCGGCGTATGTCCTGATGAAATCAACAGCAACCATGATAAATCCGGTGTTCACCTTTCCGCTAGCATTGATCTGCTCGATTTCCCTCCCCATCAAAGCGATCATACGCTCAATAAGCCTATGTTCTCTCATTAAAGGGCCTATAGGTTTCATAAATTCCTCCCACGTATTTTCAGCTCAATTTTTTATCATCACAAACAACATTTTGAAGTTGGTCACCGCATTGAGGTCAAATGGATTCTTCCTGGTAACTGACAAGGGTATCCAATTTGTTGACCTGCGCAATAAGATTGCCGGTGCCTGCCTGCTTATCCATGTTCACCACCTTACCTCCTGCATTATTAACTTTAACTGACCAAGCGGCAGTCGATGCCCACTTCCGTGCATTTTGTGGCAAGCTTACTGCTGGTACGGTCGAAGAAGGCATCGCTGCGCCCTTCTTTCAACCCATACTTCCTGTATACCCAGTCGGCGTTATGGTAATTCATACGGTCGACCAGGATATAGTCCACTTTCCCGGCCAGCGCGGACGCCAGTCCTTCGGCGCCAGGCAGCATGGGTGCGATCATAGCGAAGGTAGTAATACCCTGTGCACGCAGCTCGGCCAGCGCTTTTATCCTGGCCTTTACAGGCGGAGCGTGGGGCTCAAACATTTTCCTGATGCTGTCATCCATGGTCGTGATCGAAAGACCGACTTCAAGGTCGCGCATCTCTTTTAATATGTCGATATCCCGCAGGACGAGGGGTGAGCGTGTCTGGACCGTTACCGGCCACTGATGCTGCTGGAGAATTTTCAGGGATTGCCGTGTCATCTCATATTTCGATTCGAGAGGTTGATAGGGGTCGCATACTCCGCTTACCCAGACACGTCCCGGTTTCTTACGGCTGACCTCCTTTTGCAACAGGTCAAGGGCGTTGATCTTGACGTCGACGAATTCTCCCCATGGCTCTTTGTGCCCGGTGAACCTTTTCATGAAGCGGGCATAGCAGTATGTACAGGCATGCTGGCAGCCTGTATATGGATTGATGACATAGTCGTAGATTTGGGAGACTGACAGGATTGTTTTGGCCGGGATTTCCCTGACAATCATTTCTTTATATTCAAATTGTATTCAGGCGTCATAACGGCAGTGCAGTGGCTGTTCAAACATCTACGGGCAAAAACTATTCAATTTTTCTAATTTCCCACAATTTTTGAATGTTAGGTTCAATTTTGGAGGCCCATTCGGTATATACAGGCTCCGCGGCCCCACGGAAGGCCTGGACCTGGTCTGGCGTCAGCTCGGTTACCGCCATCCCATTATCGCTAAGCAGCCCCAGTTTGGTCCGGGCGGCGTCGCGCGACAACTTCACCTGTTCTATTGAGGCTTCGATGGCCGCCTGCCTGATCATGTTCTGCGCGGACGCCGGCAATCCGTCCCAGTCCTTCTTATTCATTCCCAGGATGAGCGCATCGTAGGAGTAGTTCCAGACGGTAATATGGTTCTGTACCTCGTATAGCCTGGACGATACGATGATATCAACGGGATTCTCCTGCCCGTCGATCAAGCCCTGCTTGAGCGCCGACGGGACGTCGGGGAAGTTCATTGTTACCGGTGTTGCCCCCAGCTGTCTGAAAATTGAGTTGTACAGCGCGACATCGGGGATGCGTATTTTCAGGCCTTTCAGGTCATCCGGCGCACGTACGGCCAGCCTGCTGTTGGTCAGCTGTCGGAAACCGTTCTCACCGAAGGCCAGCCCGACTATGCCGTAGTCCTGTGTCTCCTTCAATAGCTCGCCGCCTGCCGCCCCCGACAGGACTGCATCGACCTGCGGGTAGTCGGTGAACAGCCACGGCATGGAGACGGCCGCAAATGACTGGTCGAGGTTGGAATAGAGCAGGGTGGAATGATAGGTGAAATCGATGTTGCCGTCCCGCAGCATGGTCAGCTCGTTTAACTGGTTGCCGCCCGCCAGCTCGGCGTTGGGGTAGACGGTTATTATGATACGTCCGCCGCTGCGCTGCTTGACCAGGTCGGCGAAAAGTTGAGCACCCCTGGTCCAGGCCGAATCTTCATTGGTCACCACGCTCATTTTCCAGTTACGAACCGGTATATCGGATATCGAAGATGGAAGGCAACTGCAAATGATAAGTATCAGCCCCGACAGTAGCACGAAAATACCTGCTTTTTGGTTCAACAAATCTTTATACTCCTTCTCCGGGTTCAATCTTAATTATGCCGGAACAAACGGGTGACAAAGGACCTTCCTCACGTGTGTATATTAATCTTAATTGCCTGTTGCTGCAATTTGCTTTAATATTTCCTTAACAGTGCTGTTTATCAAGATTAAGCAGCATTCCACAACATGCGGGAGGTTTTGAAATGTGCAGAAGTGTATTTGCTGTTGTACTTGTCACGGTATTAATAATCTGTGTCGGCTGTACCTGTAAACCGGGAAGTGAAAGTGCTCCCAGCACGCCACAGGGGGCCCAGCCGCCCGGAGAGCCGCAAATTATCTTCACGGCGGACAGAAGCGCTATACAGCCGGGAGAATGCGTTAATCTGAGCTGGAGTGTTCAGGGCGAGGGTTTCTTTGGAGTGGAACTGGAGGGTCAGACGGTAAATGCCTCAGGTCAGAAGCAGGTATGCCCTCCCGAATCCACCGTCTATGCTCTCATGGTGGATATAGGCAGCACTGTGCTCAGACGCGAGGCCCTGGTTGAGGTGGCAGGAACCGGGATACCGCAGCAACCATCGCA
>JBAZLT010000159.1:0-4973 GCA_041650115.1 Dehalococcoidia bacterium
ACGTGACGCGCGCCCTCTACACGCTGCCTCCGCTGACCAATCCCAATATCTGCGTGGCCACCTTCAGTGGAGGCACCGCCATCATGGCGCTGGACGCCATGCAGGGCACGGACCTCACCTCCGGCGAGCTGCCGCCGTCCGTCCGGGATCAGATCGTAAAGCATGCTCCCCCCTGGTTGGGCGTGGGAAACCCCGTTGATTACTGGCCGATGGTGATGGGCTCGGAATCGCTGTACCAGGCGGTCGACAATATCTGGAGATACTGCTGGCCGACCGCACCTACGGGGGATGCATATTCATACAGATCGTCCAGGACATGCACAGGGGCGGCTTTACCAGGGAGCTGATCAAGGGGATGGCCGCGAGGCACCCGGATAAACCGCTGGTGGGCGTTCTTACCGGCCCTTGCGGTTCCGCAGTGGCCAGAGAGCTGCAGGAGAACGGCGTGCTGGCCTTCCCCACGCCCGAGAGGGCGTCACGGGCGCTGTCGCGTCTTTACAGGTACCACCTGTGGCGCAGCTCACTGTGACCGGCGCGGCACGCACCTGATCACAATCACGTCGCTCAGCATGGGGAAGATGCGCGATAGCCCGTCCAGCGAACGTACGATGAATCGCGTCAATCCGGCCGGAAAAGCGGCCAGCATATCACCCCAGCCCGGTGTGCAGCACAGCATGGATACGCCCGTCACCTTCTCAACCTTCATATGGCGGTTGGCCATCTCTATCAGTGTGCGGAAGTCGAATTTATAGGTGTGGTCGGGCGGCAATTCCCAGGGCAGGCGCTTGTAGGGATTCCTGATGCCCAGCAGCTTCCTGAGTCCGAAAATCAGCTTGCCCACCTTGAATCCCAGGCTTTCGAAGTTGGCGATGGCTATCACCGCCCTGCCCCCAGGCCTGATGGCCCGGGCTATCTCAGACAGGGCACGGTCGGGGTCCGCGAAATGGTCCAGCGCGCCCTTGCACAGCACCTTGTCGATGGAGCCGGGCACGACCGGTATGCTCTCCCCGATGCCCTGCAGCACGGCGGTATTATACCCGTCCAGTTTGAGGGTTTCACGCGCATGCGACAGCATTGTGAACGACGGCTCCACGCCGATCAGCTCGGCGCCCGAGGCCGACATGTTGACGATATCGATGGCGCGGCCGCAGCCTATATCGAGTATGCGCTCTCCGGGATGGGGGTCGACCATCTCCAGGGTGGCGCTGCTCATGCGCCCGAAAAGAAATT
The DNA here is from genome assembly GCA_041650115.1 of Dehalococcoidia bacterium. Classification (GTDB taxonomy): domain Bacteria; phylum Chloroflexota; class Dehalococcoidia; order GIF9; family UBA5629; genus CAIMUM01. Next base: position 1,231 of record JBAZLT010000159.1, read on the forward strand.
CCACGTCCGGACGCAGCTTGTCGGGCAGGACTTCGTTATCGTCCCAGTTCAGATCTACCCTGAACATGGTCGCACGTTTAGACACGGAAAATTCATGGCTGTTAAAGTATAGCAGAATCGGCCTCTCTCATGCCCGGCCGCCTGCTTTATCAGAGCTGAAAGGTCAGCGGGGCAGGCTGTCGACAGCCTTCTCCAGCGCGTCGCTGCCGGTCATGGCCGACACCTGCTGCACAAATTCGGCCAGCGAGCCGGACGCCTGCCTCAGCTTTTTCATCTGGCCGTAGACCGGGCTGGCCGACCCGGGGTCCTGCCCGTAAATACCGTGAAAGGCGAAGTACGCCTGGTTGAGCTTCCTGATGGGATATCCGTGAGCAACGAAAAAGTCGCGGCGCTCGTTCATATACCTCTCGGCCTCATCCACGCTGCCGCCGGCCAGCAGTTCGTCGACCTGCCTCCTGGTCAGGCGCATCTCGGCAGCGAAATCGAATCCGTCATCACTTGCTCCGCCCTGCTGCAGCGCGGCACCGCTGTAGCGGCTGCACACAGCAGCGCTGATCTCGTCCGCCATCATGCCCGCCAGCGTCTCGTTCATGGTTATCACGCCGGGGTCCTGGCTGAATCCCAGACTATCTAAAAGATAGAGGAACCCCAGCGGCCTCAATGCCAGGTACTGGTGCGCCCACTCCTCCACCACCGCCTCAGCGATGGTTTTCAAAGGCAGCGAGGGTGAGACGACGGCGGGATAAGCTGCGCCGAAGCCGCCGATTTTGACTACCAGCGCGGACAGCCCCTTTTCCGCAATGCCGTCCTCCAGTTCCTCCATGCGTGCAGCGTCCATTCCCGGCTGCAGCAGCAGCCTATTTAAATAGAATATGCGCTCCCTGGGAGAAATCACCAGCAGAAGAGGTGGCTGCACCAGCCTGTACCTGACCGGCGGCAGCGCCGCTATACCCTGCTGCGCCAGCGCGTTCTCTATATCGGCTCCCAGCGCGGCCGGAATACCCTTTTGCGGCGCCGCATCAGGGGGAGCGAAGGTATTATGCAGCTCCCAGGCAGGCACGTTCAATGCATAAGGCGCGGCGAGGCGCCGTGCTTCGGAGGCCGCATCTCCGCCGACGGCCGGCAGGCAGGCCGCGGCAGACATCAGCACAACGGGCAGCGTGCAAAGCAGAATCAAGCGCGATATAAAACGATTGAACATGGGCTTTTACCTTTTATATATGAACCGTTTCTATTGTGCCCGAAAATCCCCGCCGGACAAAACCCCCGGCAGGTTGCAATTACGCATTTCCAGCTAATTCTTTTTACCCATATATGCGCTTTTGCGCAAATTTAAATTAAGCGTCAGGACGGATGGCCGCATGTTTTCCGCATGTTAAATTAGTAGCGTAAAGAAAAAGGAGATTAACGACAAAGGAGGATAAGACAATGGCTGAATCAATGGTAAAAGTACAGGAGACCCAGGCGGCACAGGGAGTAGAGGGTTTCAATTTCTGGGCTGACAAGCAGCCCTGCTGGGAAAAGTGCCATTGTCCCGACATGATAAAGGCGGAGTGCCCTTCCACCAGATACCAGTTCCTCCCCTGCTGGGAGATCGAGGGCACCTACTGCAAGCTGGACGACCGCGGGGCAACCGGCAAGGACACCAGCATCTGCGAGGTCTGCCGCGTCTACAAGAAATACGGCAACGGCGAGCCCATTCGGATCAAGCTCCACGGCAAGGGTATGGATACGCAGCTCAGGGCCCTGGAAAAAATCGCCCGCTGAGCGCTCCGCTCCACAGGATACCTCCAGGCCGGCCTTTGAAAGGCCGGCCTTTCTTTTTTCCGGTATCGTTTTGTATCATTGTGACTTTAATTACTTTAACATCCACAGAAATTGCTATAATGGCCGTACGCAGAGGAGGATGCAAATGACAGAGGGGCAAAAGACAATCGTAGAAGCGCTTAAATACGCGCTGCGCATGGAGCTGGACGGAAAAAAATTCTATACCCTGGCTGCCCGTGAGAGCACCAACAGTGTGGGCAAGGAGCTGTACTCATGGCTGGCGGAACAGGAGGCCGTTCATTATAAGCGTTTCGAGGAAATCTACGCTGCCGTTTCGGCGCAAAAAGGATGGACTTCCACCCGCATTAAACCACCCAAACCGACAAAGATGGGAACGCTGTTTTCTCGCTTGATCAATGAGGCGTCCAAATCCGCGGGCACCAGGGCTGATATAGCCTCGGCCGAGAAGGCCATGGAAATGGAGATCAAGTCCCGGGACTACTATAAGGACAGGGAGGGCAAAGCCTCTTCCGCGGATGAGAAAAGGTTTTTCAGCGAGATCTCCGCGGAGGAGCAGGGACACTACCTGGCGCTGGTCGACTACAAGGAGTACATCAGCGATCCGGTGGACTGGTTTACGCGCACGGAGCACCACCTGCTGGACGGCATATAACCATTTAATTATAGTGTGGAGGTTTAAGAAAATATGAACTCCAAAGCCCTGTATTCCCTGACATACGGACTGTTCGTTGTATCATCCATCAAGGGCGACAAGATCAACGGGCAGATCGCCAACACGGTCATACAGGTCTGCTCCGAACCCCAGGTCATCCAGGCCGTGATCAACCGCAGCAACCTCACCCACGAATACATTTCGGCCAGCAGGGTCTTCACGGCATCCATACTCTCCAAAGAAACACCCCTCAACTTCATCGGCGGCTTCGGATTCAAGAGCGGCCGGGAGGTTGACAAGTTCAGCGGTATAAACTACAAGACCGGACAGAGCGGCGCGCCCGTGGTGCTGGACAACACGCTGGCATACATCGAGGCAAAGGTGATCGACCAGCTCGACGTCCACACCCATACCATCTTCGTCGGCCAGATCATCGACGCCGATGTCATCAGGGAAGGCGAGCCGATCACCTACGCCTACTATCAGCAGGTCAAGCGGGGCACCACGCCCAGGACCGCGCCGAGCTTTATTGCAGATAAAAAGGAGGACAAGACAGGCATGGATAAATATCAGTGCAGCGTTTGCGGGTATATCTACGATCCCGAGAAAGGCGATCCCGACGGCGGAATCAAGCCCGGCACCCGCTTCGAAGACATCCCCGATGACTGGACCTGTCCCGTGTGCGGAGCGGAAAAGAGCCAGTTTAAAAAGATCTAACAGGAGGTCAGCATGAGTAGGCCGCAGATCAAACCCGGCATCCATGCGGTGGGCGCCATAGACTGGGACCGCCGCCTGTTCGATGCGCTCATACCCCTGCCGGACGGAACCAGCTATAACTCCTACCTGGTGCGCGGCAGCCAGAAGACCGCGCTGATCGACACGGTCGATCCCGCCATGGACACGGTGCTTACAGGGAATCTGGATGACCTCAATGTCGAAAATATCGATTATGTCATCTGCAACCACGCCGAGCAGGACCATGCCGGCAGCATACCGCTGATCCTGGACCTGTATCCCGGCGCCAAAGTCGTGTGCACGCCCAAATGTAAGGGCATGCTGATGGACCTGCTGCATCTGGACGAGAGCGTCATTACCACGGTTAACGACGGCGATAGCCTATCTTTAGGCGACCGGACCTTCGAGTTCATCCATGCGCCATGGGTGCACTGGCCCGAGACCATGGTCTCCTACCTCAAGGAGGACAAGGTCCTTTTCTCCTGCGACTTCTTCGGCTCCCACCTGACGCAGTCGGCCCTCTACGTCCAGAACGAGGGTCAGGTATATGAGTCCGCCAAAAGGTACT
>JBAZLT010000160.1:0-4965 GCA_041650115.1 Dehalococcoidia bacterium
CGGTTGTCGGGCACTACTTTACATAAACCAGATAGCCGGGATAGCTCGGGTATCTCTCCCACGCATGTCGCGAGCACGGGCGTGCCGCAGGAGACCGCTTCAAGTGCAGTCAGGCTGAAGCTCTCGTAATAAGACGGTATGACGCAGAGATCGGCCGCGTTGTAATACAGGTACATTTTTTCATGGTCGACCGGCCCGGTAAAAATCACCCGGTCCCCCAAACCGCCGCTTCCGCAGTCGGCGGACTGACCGGAACCACTCATCCACTGATCGCCGCAGCCTGCTATCACGAGCTGCAGGTCGTTTTCGCGTCCCAGCAGCGATACTGCCTGGAGGAGGTTATCGAGCCCCTTGATAGGATCCGGCCGGCCTACGAAGAGAAGAGTCTTCTTCTGGGGAAGGCCGCAGGCGGCGCGGGCCTCCGGGGTGGGCACCGGGTGAAAAAGCGTGGTATTTACACCGCAGGGGATAACGCTTATTTTATCGGCATCTGCGCCATATCTGCTGACAATTCCCTGTTTTTCCAGGGAGGTCGAGGCGATGATACGGTCACAGGAGCTCATAACCGACCTTTCAGCAGCTATTCTGTAGTCGGGCTCGCGCAATCCCGGCAGGGAGCCGTTCTTAAGCGAGCCCAGTGTGTGAAACATGGTGATGTGCGGTACGTCCCACATCTGCTTCAGGTAGCTGCCGGCCAGCCCGGAAAGCCAGTAATGGCTGTGTATAATGTCGTAACGCAGGCCACGGTCCCGGCAATACACTTCAACAGCCTGCGCCAGATCGAGGGCATGGTCTGTCCGACCGTGCCCGGAGGCGCCGGCATTGATGTGTACCAGTCCCGTGCGGCAGGCGGGTGCGCTGAAGTTGCAGGGCTCGTTGCCTTCATGGCAGCAGGTATATACGTCTGCAGCCACGCCCAGTTTTTCCAGTTGAAGGCACAGGTTTCTGATATAAACGTTCATGCCGCCCGTGTAGCGGCCGCCCGGCCTGCTCCAGGGGCAGGTATGTAAACTTAATAAAGCTATGCGTAAATGGTCCATCGAAGGCATATTCCGGTATACGGGTATCTAAAGGTTAATTATACATCTAAAAAGTCCGGTCTCTTCACCGCCCAGGTGGAATTTATATTTTTCCGCGCCTTTTAGAAAATTATAGCTCTTATTTTTCTTCTTGATGCTGTCCAGGATGCTGTAATACTTGGAAAGCAGTCCTGCGCTCAGCCAGCGGTAATCGGGAGAATAGCCGCTGTTATACAGGTACATGCCGCCCCTGTATTCGAAGCAGAGAGTGGTCGCGATCGGACAGTTATTCAGTGCCAGTATGCCCAACCGCAGTGTGCCGCCGGCGTCTCCTGACTGAATGATCTCCCTCATGAAAAGCTCAACCGGCGGCGTGAGGAAGCGGTTTTTGTCCTCCCTGCTTTCCCTGAAGAACTGCAGAAAGAGGTCTATGTCGGCATCGTCCGCCTGATCGTGCACGCGGTAGGATACTTCCCCCTCCTCGTTCAAGCGCCGCTCCTTGCGCAGCAGCTCGTGCCTCTGTTTGCCGCTGAGCAACGCCAGGTATGCTGCCGCGTCGGACGGCAGGTCCAGCGCTACCGTGACATCCTCCTGCACGCAGCGAACCTCCAGCCCTCCCTCACGCGCCAGAGGTACGAGCCACCGGTGAACGCAGGAGTCCGGCAGGAGCAGCCCCAGATCCAACTTTGCCGCCTTTGTTTCCTGCAGGTGTTGCAGCAGGGTGCGATAGAAAGCCACCTCGCGCCCTTTTTCGATGATGAAATCCTGGAAATCGAACAGGTTATCGCTGCCGATGAAACTGAGTGTCCTGTCCTGCATACGTAGCGGTGCTATGCCGATTACCCGTCCTGCCTCTTCCACTGCGCCGGCATGGAGGGTACTGCCCCGGCTGAAATGTTTCCACCAGGTCTCAGCCCAGCCCGGCGAGCAGAAAAGCGGGGCGGACCCGGAGCGCAGTATTTCGTTCCAGGGCTGACGCAGATCGTCGAGATTGTGCAGATAAAATCCGGCCATAATGATTAGCTATGGGGAGCACCGGGCAATCTATAGTTGAAAGGTTTGTCCCTGCTCGGGCACGGTAACAGCCTTTAAATCCGATTCCGTAAACGCGTCCGCCAGGGTAAGCGCCGATTCTTCCTCCCCGTGTACGACGAAAATCCTCTGCCACCTTTCTCTGCCGGTCTCAGCCCACCTGACGAGATCATTGCGGTCTGCATGTGCGCTGAATTCGTTGAAAATCTCCACACGGCAGCGCAGTTTGTGCTTCTCACCGAAGATGGTCACTTCCGGCCACCTTTCGGCGATTTTACGCCCCAGCGTGTTCTCGGCCTGCCAGCCCACGATAAGCACGGTATTGTTGGGATTGCTGATATTGTTCTTGAGATGGTGCTGCACGCGTCCGGCTTCGGCCATGCCTGAGCCTGCAATAATCATCATGGGAGTTTTGATTCGGTTGAGGTGTTTGGATTCCTCCACCGATGAAACGTAGCGCAGGCCGCGAAAACCGAACGGATCGGATACGGTCCTGAGCAGCTGGGCGGTCTCGGCATCGTAGCATTCCGGGTGCACCCTGAATATATCGGTGGCGTCGATGGCCAGCGGGCTGTCGACGTATATGGGAAAGTCGGGGATACGGCTGCTCAGCTTCAACTGGTGCAGGCAGTAAATTAGCTCCTGTGTCCTCTCCAGGGCGAAAGAAGGCACTATCAGCTTGCCTCCCCTGTGGATTGTTTCATTGATCACAGCTGCCAGCCTGTCCAGGACCTGGTGAATATCCGAATGCAGCCTGTTGCCGTAGGTGCTCTCGATAATCAGGATATCGGCATCGGCAACTACGAAAGGGTCGCGTATGATGGGCAGGTACTTGCGGCCCAGGTCGCCCGTGAAGCATACGGATAGACGCCTGTCCCCATCCACGATGTTGATGACAGTGATGGCCGAGCCGAGTATATGGCCGGCGTCGTGGAAGATAACGCTGATACCGTCGGCCAAAACGAACCTCTGTTCGTAGGAGTTGCCGCGCAGCAGTTTCAGTGTGGGCGGTATGTCGGTTGAATCGTAAAGCGGCTCCACCGGCGGCTCATTATGCCTGCGGCGCACCTTGTTGACGTACTCGATATCGCTTTCCTGGATGCTGGCCGAATCTGTGAGCATGATATTGGCCAGGTCGAGCGTGGCCGAGGTGCAGTTGACCTCGCCTCTGAACCCCTGCTTGACCAGGTTGGGCAGGTTGCCCAGATGATCCATGTGCGCATGCGAGATGATGGCCGAGTCGACCGACTTAGGATCGAACGTGAAATGTAGGTTGCGCTCATAGGTCTCGGACCTGCGGCCCTGAAAGAGTCCGCAATCGAGTAAAAGGCGGTATCCGTTGATGTCGAGCAGGTGCCGCGAGCCCGTTACCGTGCGTGCCGCCCCGTGAAAGGACAGGTTAATCAATAGCCTGCCTTCCTACAATGGCCTGCCTGAGATACCAGGTGCTGACGATCTCGAGCACCTCCTCCGGTTTGTCTGTAATCCTGAGCAGGCGCAGGTCCGCGTCGGAAATATAGCCCGTGGCCAGCACGGTTGTCTGCAGCCAGTCAAGAAAGCCGCGCCAGAATGCGGAGTTAAACAGTATGACGGGGAAAGGCTTGATCTTGCTGGTCTGTATCAGCGTGAGCACCTCGGTCAGCTCATCCAGTGTTCCCAGACCGCCCGGCATGATGACGAAGGCGGTGGCGTATTTGACCAGCATTACCTTGCGCACGAAGAAGTGATTGAAATTAATGGTCAGGTCCGAATAGGTATTGCATTTCTGCTCTTTGGGAAGGACGATATTCAGCCCGACCGATTTCACGCCGGCCTCGCTTGCGCCCAGGTTGGCAGCCTCCATCATGCCCGGGCCGCCGCCCGTAACGATATTGAAACCCTGCTTCCCGAGCAGAAAGGCTATCTGGCGGGCATTCTGATAATCGGTCTGGTTATCCGTGGCAACTGCTGAACCATAAATAGTCACGGCCGGCTCGATGCCCGAAAGCTTGTCGAACCCCTCTACCAGCTCACCGATATACCTGAAGAGCCGCCACGACTCCTCCTTTTGGAAGGCATTGATTTCGTATTTTTCATTCATATCAAATGTATTTAGGATAATCCGGCGGTAATGGGCTGTCAAGACTACGGCGCAAATGGTGGTGGTGGTTCTGGGAATCACTATGCGGGCGGACCTGAAGGTCCGCCCCTACAGTAGGGGCGGGTTTAAACCCGCCCGGTTTTTATTACGTGTACTGACTGCAATCACGCGGGAAAAATATGCTATGCTTTAGTGATGTTTGAAGTACTGACGGATAAGCTCAGCAAGATATTCAGCGGGCTGAACAACAAAGGCAGGCTGAGCGAAAAGGACATAGACGAGGCGTTGCGACAGATACGCCTGGCTTTGCTGGAGGCCGACGTCAATTTCAAGGTCGTGAAGAGCTTCCTGGCCGCTGTGCGCGAGAAGGCGCTGGAAGCCAAGGTGCTGGAAAGCCTCTCGCCCGCTCAGCAGATCATCAAAATAGTCAACCAGGAGCTGGTGGATATACTGGGCAGGGAGCCTGCCCGGTTGAAGGCATCGTCGCATCAGCCGTCGGTCATCATGCTGGTGGGACTGCAGGGCGCCGGCAAGACCACCACGGCAGCCAAGCTGGCCTTTCACCTCAAGCAATCAGGCCAGAAGGCGCTGCTGGTGGCAGCCGATACGCGCAGGCCGGCCGCCGTCGATCAGCTCAAGGTGCTGGGCGGCCAGCTCGATATTCCCGTATATTATGAAGATGTCACGGTCAGCCCGGTCCAGATCAGCCGTAATTCCCTTGCCCGGGCGGAGCAGCTGGCGGCCTCCTGGGTGATAATCGATACGCAGGGCAGGCTGCATATCGATGCCCCTCTCATGCAGGAGCTGAAGGATATCAAGAAAGAGGTGTCGCCA
>JBAZLT010000161.1:0-4950 GCA_041650115.1 Dehalococcoidia bacterium
TTGCCGATCATTCAGGAGGTTAGTTCTTTAATTTGGCGGCTGCCACCTTCACCAGCTCGGAAAATTTGGCCGGATCGTGTACTGCGATATCGGCCAGCACCTTGCGATTGAGATTAACATCCGCCAGCGTAAGCCCGTTGATGAACTGGCTGTAAGTGAGTCCGCCTTCGCGCGCCCCGGCGTTGATTCTGGCGATCCACAGCTTGCGCATATCTCCCTTGCGCTCCCTGCGGTGCCCGTAGGCATAATCGAGGGCATGCAGCATCGATTCATGGGCGTGCCTGTAAAGAGAATGCCTCTTTCCCCGGTGTCCCTTGGTTAATTCGAGTACCTTTTTATGGCGTCTGTGGCTGACAATGCCACCTTTAACTCTTGGCAACTGAGTCCTCCTGAATACCTACTGGTAAGGTAATACTTTTTTTATCCTTTTAACGTCGGCTTTATGCAGGGGGATGGTCTCATCGTAAAGGCCCTTGACCTTGGCCGGCTTCCTTCGCCTGAAATGGCTCTTACCCTGCTTAACACGCATTATTTTACCGGTCCCGGTGAAATGAAAACGCTTTTTTGCTCCTTTGTGAGTCTTAAGTTTCGGCATTTATACTGCTTCCTTGACCTTTATTTCCTTAACGGGCGGGGATTCTTTCGCATCCTTGGGCTGAACCTGTTTGGCCGATATGGGTGAAAGGATAAGGCTCATAATCCTGCCTTCATGTATCGGCTGTCCGTCCAGCTGACCGACTCCCTTGAGATCGTTTGCCACTTTTTGAAGCACCCTGATGCCCAGCTCGGGATGCACCATCTGGCGCCCCCTGAAGACAACGAGTACTTTTACTTTATCTCCGTCGATAATAAATTTCTTTGCCAGGTTAATTTTTATGTCAAGGTCATGATCTTTTACCTGCGGCCTTACCCTTATCTCCTTGAGAAGGCCCGATCTCTGACCGCTGCGTACCTTTTTTTCCTTTTTGGTCTGTTCGTACCTGTATTTACCGTAATCCAGTACCCTGCATACAGGCGGGGCCGCCGTCGGCGCCACTTCAACAAGGTCTAATCCCTTTTCGTTGGCCAGTTGCTGTGCCTTGTCAGTGGCCATTACACCTAACTGCTCCCCTTCGTCACCGATAAGCCTTATCTCCTTAGCACGGATGCGGTGATTGATATTCAGCTCTTTAAATATTTTGTTCTATCCCTCCCCTTATATTTAATTAGACGCGTTAGAATATATCACATTTTATAGCTGTAAATCAAAGTTCCTGAAGCTTCCGGGATTTAATAATCGATTCCACCCTCTGTACAAAGGCAGAAAAATCCTGGGAACCAAGGTCTTCGCCGTTGCGCAGCCGGACGGCCACGGTTCCGTTCTCGACCTCTTTATCGCCAATCACCAGCATATAAGGAATTTTGTTCAGCTGGGCTTCACGTATTTTCATGTTCATTCGTTCCGAACGGTCATCCAGCTGAATCCGGATATCCCGCGACCGCATGTCGGCACAGAGCTTCGAGGCATATTCTACATGCCTGTCGGCGATCGGTATCAATACAGCCTGCACCGGCGCCAGCCAGACGGGGAAAGCGCCGGCGTAATGCTCGGTCAGGCAGGCGAAGAAACGCTCCATACTGCCCAGCACAGTGCGATGGATCATCACAGTGCGGTGTTCCTTTCCATCCTCACCCACGTAATTGACGTCGAAACGTTCAGGCAGCTGGAAATCTACCTGTATGGTGGGACCCTGCCACAGCCTGCCCAGCGCATCCTTCAGTTTGATATCTATCTTGGGGCCGTAAAACACACCCTCTCCCGGGTCCACCCTGTAATCGGCCTTGAGTCGTTCCAGAACGTTGCGCAGGGCTTCGGTAGCCATATCCCAGCTCTCCACCGTACCTGTAAATTTCTCGGGCCGGGTGGACAGCATCATTTCATATTCATCAAATCCAAAGGATTTCATCATGTACTGGGCCAGCTCCACTACATCCTTGACCTCTGATTCAAGCTGGTCCGGCCTGCAGAAGATGTGCGCATCATCCTGCGTGAACCCCCTTACCCTGGCCAACCCGTGCAGCACGCCCGAGCGCTCATAGCGGTAAACGGTGCCCAGCTCTGCATAGCGCATGGGCAGATTGCGATAGCTGCGCAGCTGTGTTTTGTACATGAGTATATGAAACGGGCAATTCATTGGTTTGATCACATACTGGATATCGTCGATCTCCATGGGAGAATACATATTCTCACGGTAAAAATTCCAGTGGCCGCTGGTCTCCCAGAGGTGCACCTTGGCAATATGCGGCGAATAGACGATGTCGTAGCCGCGCCGCCTGTGCTCGACCTTCCAGAAATCCTCGATCATCTGCCGGACTGTAGCGCCCTTCGGATGCCAGTAAGCCAGGCCGGGGCCGGTTTCCTCGTGCAGACTGAACAGGTCGAGTTCCTTGCCGAGCTTCCTGTGGTCTCGTTTGGCGGCCTCAGCCAGCTTCTTAAGGTGTTCTTCCAGATCGACGCTCCTGGTGAAGGCCACACCGTATATGCGCTGCAGCATGGGCCTCTTTTCGTCGCCCCGCCAGTATGCGCCTGCTACGCTGACCAATTTAAAAGCCTTGACTTCACCTGTGCTCTTGACATGCGGACCACGGCATAGATCGGTGAATTCGCCCTGCCGGTAGATCGTAACCTTATCGGCGCCGAGGTCCTTAATCAGCTCGACCTTATAAGGCTGGTCGGCAAATAATTTGTAAGCCTCTTTTATGCTTATCTCCTCGCTTGAAAACGGCAGATTGGCCGCGATTATCTCACGCATCCTGGCCTCAATGGCCGGCAGGTCCTCCGGACCGAGCGGCCTGGGCAGGTCGAAATCATAATAAAACCCATCCTCTATGGCCGGCCCTATGCCGAACTTCGCTTCAGGAAACAGCGACTGAACGGCCTCAGCCATTATATGGCTGGCCGAATGACGCAGGATTTCCAGCTTCTGGGATTTATCTTCCTTAGCCATGTAAGTTTACTCCCTCGTATCCAAATAAAAACCTCACGCATATGATTGCGGGAGGTCGATCAGGCGATTAAGTTAACACGGCGTACCGCAAGTGTCAACTGATTATAGCAGCCGGCATTTGCTCGCGCAAATGAATTATATGCATATTTTAACGATTTCAACCGCCCAGCAATGAATCGATGTCGACGTTGTCCTTAACCAATCTCTCCATCAGGGAAATCTCATTTGCGTCTTTGGCGGTGATCAGAGGGGTTAGGGACTCGATCTGCCTTGCAGTTTCATATACCCCTATCGGCACCATTAACACCGGTATCTTCGCTGCATCCGCCTTGTCCAGGATATTTTGCGGTGGCCTTATATTATTGGTGATTACCACAGCCGTTGTGCACTTATCTTCAAAGGACGCCAGCAGCATGTCGGAGCGGTCGCCGCTGGTTACCATCAGCTTGTTCTCCCTGTGAAACTTGGCATCCGCATAGGCTGAATCTACGGAAGCGGCGCCCACAAATACATTGTTCACCCTGCGGTTCAACCCGTCCTTGCCCGCCACCACGGTCGCCAGCAAATACTGGGACAGGTATTCCATGGAGAAGAATGTAAGCTCCGCCTGATAGGGCATTATGCCAAGTATATGGATACCCGCTTTCTGCATCATCGGCACATAAACAGTTTTAAAATCCTCCACATTGCGGACTTTGTTAATAATCACACCCCTGAAATCGATGCCGTTGAAGTTCAGGAACTTCTTGATGAAAATAACGTTGTCGACAATATAGTTTTCTTCCCCGCCCACCACTATTACCAGCCTGCCTGCGAGATACCTGGCCAAAGAAAGAACGTTGAGATAGAAGGAGATACCGAATTCGATGTCCCTGCCACCCTCGACGAAGAGCATATCCTTGTCCTGGCTGACCTCTCTTGCCATGGTCAGCACCCGGTTTCTGGTCCCCTCTTCGTCATATTTAAACCTCATCTTCAGGTGTTCGAAGCCTACTGTGATGTCTTCCGGGCTCTGTGTCATACCGAATATATTGGTCAGCAGTGCGGCGTCGTAGTCCCACACCCTCTTTTTTCGGTAAACCAGGCGGTCTCCCAGCGGTTTAATGTACGCGAACGATTTTCCGGTCGCTTTGGCCAGCCCGAGTATCAGGCTGGTTTTGCCGGCATTGCCGTCCATCGATCCCACTATCAGGCTTGTCATACATTTACCTCCTTGCAGGAAAGTAATATGCCCGCATCCGCAGCCCCGGATGCGAAACCATATGTGAAGCCGATACGGCTTTTATCGCGAAAATATATTAGTCTTTGATCCAGGCCGGTTGAATGGTGGCGATCAGCAATCCGCCATCGATAACCATCTCTGTACCCGTAGTGTAATTTGAAGCCTGCGAAGCGAAGTAGATTGCGGCGCCGGCGATCTCATCCGGATCACCGATGCGGCCTGTTGGGAGCATGCCGGCGACCATATCGTGCGTCTTTTTCGCTTCCTCCGGTGGAAGATGTGCCCAGTGCGAATTCATCATCTTGGTCTCGATGGGGCCCGGAGCGATGGTATTCACCTGGATGTTATAGGGGATCAACTCGGCAGCAAAAGCTTTGGTTATCATGCGTGCTCCTGCCTTGGAGATGGAGTACACGCTGACCGCCGGTTCAGGCTTGAACCCGTCTACTGAAGCAATATTGATGATTTTGCCGCCTCCCTGCTTCTTCATTATATTGGCAACCGCCTGACTGGTAAAATACATGCCCTTCAGGTTCACATTCATGATCGTTTCCCAGAGGCGTTCGTCCGATTCGAGCACGCTGGCCATGGCGGGGCTGGCGCCGGCATTGTTCACCAGTATATCGATGCGGCCTCCCAGCTTTTCCATGGCTGTGGCCACCATCTTCTGTATCTCTTCCATTTTCCCCAGATGCGCCTGGATGGGATAGGCCTCGCCTCCAAATGTCTTGATCTCAGCGG
>JBAZLT010000162.1:0-4931 GCA_041650115.1 Dehalococcoidia bacterium
CGTCATACAGGCTGGCATAGATACCTCTCAGACCGAGCGGGCCATACTGGCGATTCTGGAACAACTGACCCTGGCCCGGGACGGCATATCAGCGGCTGAGTTGGACAAAGCCAGGGAGATGGGCAAAGGACGCATGCTATTGAGCATGGAGAACAGCAGGAACGTGGCGGGGTGGTACGGCGCGCAGGAGATGTTGACCGGCAAGATAATGACGATTGACGATGTAACCAGGATTATAGACGGGATAACTCTCGATGATATCAAGCGCGTGGCCGGCAGTATCTTTCTAACCGAGAAGCTGAACCTGGCCATCGTGGGGCCGGTCAAAGACGAGGATAAAATAGCCTCATTAGTCAGATGATGAAAGCACGATCGATTTATACAAACCAGGGTAGTTTGTATAATTCTTATCAATGATATATACAAAAAGCGCAGAAATAAAGAGGCCGCCCTCGCAGGGCGGCCTCTTTTAATTACCTGTATTTCTGTTTAGTACTCGGGCATGGGGGGCATGGGCGGGGTCTTTTCCTTCTCCGGGAGATCGCAGACCAGTGATTCGGTGGTGAGGATCATGGTGGCGATACTGGCCGCATTCTCCAGAGCTGTGCGGGAGACCTTGAGCGGGTCGATAATGCCCTTGCTGACCATGTCGACATAATCGTCGTTAAGCGCGTCGTATCCGATGCCCTTCTTGCTGCGCTTGACCTTGTCGACGACCACGGAGCCTTCCTGTCCGGCATTGATGGCGATCCAGCGCAGGGGTTCTTCCACGGCCTTTTTAATGATCTCGACGCCGGTGCGCTCGTCATCTTCGGCCTTGACCTTGTCGAGCACGTGTATAGCGTTGAGCACGGCCACACCGCCGCCCGGCAGGATGCCTTCCTCGACGGCAGCCCTGGTGGCTGAGAGGGCGTCTTCCACCCTGTGCTTCTTCTCTTTCAGCTCGACCTCGGTGGCTGCGCCGACTTTAATCACGGCCACACCGCCGGCCAGCTTGGCCAGCCTTTCCTGCAGCTTCTCGCGGTCGTAGTCAGAGGTGGTCTCGTCGATCTGGGCCTTGATCTGCTTGATGCGGGCCTTGATGGCCTCGTCGGAACCCTTGCCCTCGACGATGGTGGTGTTGTCCTTATCGGCCACTACCTTCCTGGCGCGTCCCAGGTCGGCCACCGCGGCTGAGTCCAGCTTGCGGCCGATCTCTTCCGAGATGACCTTGCCGCCGGTCAGCATGGCGATGTCCTCGAGCATGGCCTTGCGCCTGTCGCCGAAGCCCGGCGCCTTGACGGCCAGGCAGGTAAGGGTGCCGCGCAGCTTGTTGACGACCAGTGTAGCCAGCGCCTCGCCCTCGATGTCCTCGGCGATGATAACCAGGTTCTTGGATACCTGGAGCACCTTCTCCAGTATGGGAAGAAGCTCGGAGATGGCCGAGATCTTCTTATCGGTGATCAGGATATACGGATCCTCGATCTCGGTCTTCATCTGTTCCGCGTTGGTGATGAAATAGGGGCTGATGTAGCCGCGGTCGAACTGCATGCCCTCAACGTAGTCGGTCTCGAACTGCAGTCCCTTGGATTCCTCGACGGTGATAACGCCGTCTTTGCCGACCTTCTCCATGACCTCGGCGATAAGGTTACCGATCTGGGTGTCGGCTGCGGAGATGGTGGCCACCTGGGCGACCTGTTCCTTGGTGGTAACGGGGGTGGCCATCTTTTTGAGCTCGGCCACCACGGCCTCGACTGCCTTCTCAACGCCGCGTTTGAGCGACATGGCGTCGGCGCCGGCCGCGATGTTCTTGAAGCCCTCGGTCACGATAGCCTGGGCCAGCACGGTGGCGGTGGTTGTACCGTCGCCGCATTTGTCATTGGTCTTGGTGGAAGCCTCTTTAACCAGCTGTGCTCCCATGTTCTCGAAGGGATCGGGGAGCTCGATATCTTTGGCGATGGTGACGCCGTCGTTAATAACACTGGGCGGGCCGAACTTCTTGTCCAAAGCTACGGGACGGCCGCGGGGTCCCAGCGTGACTTTAACTGCATTGGTCAGGGCATCGATGCCGTTTTTAAGGGACCTGCGCGCATCTTCGCCGTATTTGATCTGTTTTGCCATTTATGCTTTTTCCTCCTAATAAAATGTGCCTGAATTAGATAATGACTACTTCTTTTTGGCCAGTATATCGGCTTCCCTGAGTATGATCAGGTCTTCGTCGTCTTCCTTGATCTCAGTTCCGCCGTATTTGGCGAAGATGACTATGTCGCCCACGGCTACGTCCATGGGCAGCCTTTTGCCGTCGTCCGACAGCTTGCCGGGACCAACAGCCAGCACCTTGCCTTCCTGCGGTTTTTCCTTCGCGGTGTCGGGCAGGAAGATGCCACCCTTGGTCTTTTCTTCTTTCTCAAGCGGCTTTACAACTACCCTGTCACCTAAAGGTTGAATTTTTACAGCCATACGTACCTCCTTTAAAAATTAGCAATCTCTTTTCAAGACTGCTAAGTATGTTAGCATAAAAAATTATCACTGTAAAGAGGGGACTGCTAAAAAATGTATTTGGCGGTATTAGAGGTTAGAAATTGTATCCGGCCCTGCGGTAGTTGTCCATGGCCCTTTCGGTGAGGGAGGATTTGTCGGCCAGTTCGGCGGCGTGGCTCCACATGCCCTGCTTCTCGTAGTTGCGCAGTCTGGCCTCCAGCGCAGAGGCGTCCTCCGGTGTCTCCGTGCTGCAGGCGGCGAAGCTAGAGAAGACGCGCTGAACCGCAGCCCCGCATTTGGGGCATGACTTAAGCGGTGGATCGGCCATCTTTTGCAGTGCATCGAAGCCTATCCTGCAGTGTCCGCACCCGCCGCTGACAGCTCTGTATTCGTATATAGGCATGAGAATCCAGGATAGTATTCTTATATGGTCTGCAGTATCTAATTGTGCCATCTGATTGGGCAATGTGTCTAACAGCATAAAGAGATATATTGTATACGTACACTGAAACAGGTATAATATCTATATATGAAGAAGGCAAAAGGTGAGCAGGGCTGGGACGCAGTAAGTATCAGGGCTCTACGAAGCCATCTTGATATTACACAGGTGGAACTAGCCGGCCAGATGGGCATCAGGCAGCAGACGGTGAGCGAGTGGGAGCAGGGCGATTATAAGCCCAGGGGCGCTTCCGCCAAATTGCTGAGCATCATCGCGGACCGCAGCGGTTTTAAATACAGGGCATAGATGGGATTAAATTTTTACTTTTGAATACCCGATAACGGGTAGGGACTATGGGTGCGATAACTGAAAGGTCGGTTTCCGCTCTGTGGCTATCGGGCAGGTTGTCGTGTTTCAGCGATGATTCGGGCCACAGGATAGAGGTCGTATGCCCGGGGCGGGTGAGCACAAGAGGGGGATGCGATTTTCAGGATGTGGTGATAAAGATAGACGGAGAGAAGACCGTCGGAGATGTAGAAGTGCACGTGACTTCCGACCTCTGGCAGCGGCATGGGCACCACAGGGACGCAGACTATAACGGCGTAATACTGCACGTATCTATGTGGCAGCGCGGGCCGCTCCCCGTCAGGCTGCAGGATGGGCGCATCCTCAGCACTATAATACTTGCCCAGTACTTTAAAACAGGAGCCAACCTGCTGCAGCGCGCTGCTGCGGCGCAGACCCGGCGCTGCCCACACTTGCCCGGCTCCGCCCGGAAGGGCGACATGGTTATTGTGGAAGCCGGTTTGGCAAGGTTCGAACAGAAAACCCACAGGTTTGCACAGGCTTTGCAGGACGGTGATCCCGAGCAGGTGCTGTATAAGGGCATCTGCCGCGCGCTGGGATATGCCTGGAACACGAAGCCATTCGAAACGCTGGCTATGCGTGTCCCCGTGCAAATGGTCTGGAGTCATGCCTCCGGGAATCTGCGGGCGAAATATAGATTGCTGCTGGGTGCGTCCGGCCTGGCGGAAGAAGGGGTGAGCCGGCTGCCTGATGGTATGAAACCCATGAAGGCCTCGGACTGGTCCACACTGCCATCGCGACCTTTGAACCATCCCGCTCTCAGAATCGCCGGGCTGTGTCACCTCCTTCAGCGCTATGAGGAAAAAGGCATGTTGGCCGCAGTGCTTGAGAAAATAATGAATGCGCCTGCCAGGGAGGCGGCAACCGCCCTCGAGGAAGCTTTTACCGTGGTGGGGGCCGGCTCGCGGGTGTTGATAGGCGCCGGCAGGGCGCGCGAGATAGCGGTCAATGCTGTGCTGCCCTTAATACATGCCTATGGAGAGCGCATCAACAACCTTATGGAAGAGAAAGCCAGGGAAGTATTCAGTTCATATCCTTCGCTGTTACCCAATGAGCTGACGCGTTACATGAGCGGATTGCTGGGCAACCAGGCCTGCGGCGCCTGCCGGCAGCAGGGGTTGTTGCACATTTACCACAACTGTTGCCGCACAAGGGAATGCGGGAGCTGCCCTGTGTTCACTTCGCGAAGGACAGTCCCGGTATGACATCGTGCTCCCGGCCCTTCAGGTTACCGGAAATGCAGCGGTAGTAGGCACAGGAGGCTATCATGGCCGCGTTGTCCGTGCATAATATAGGTGGAGGTATCAGGACGGGCAAGGGTGAATCGGCCTTGAACCGCTCGCGCAGCGCAGCGTTGGATGCCACGCCTCCGGCCAGCATAATCTGCTTCACTCCCGTCCTCACTGCAGCCTGAATGGTCTTGCCGACCAGCACGTCTATGATGGCTTCCTGGAAGGCGGCGGCCGCCTCTTTAACCCAGACTTCATCCTTCTCGTTTTTATCCTCGGCCATGTGTAGAAGGGCGGTCTTAACACCGCTGAAGCTGAAATCGTCGCTGTCCTTGAGCCAGGCGCGCGGCAGGGACAGAGATGTTTTTATGCCCCTGGTGGCGGCCTGGATGGACGGGCCTCCCGGATAGGGCAACCCGAGTATCCTGGCGCCCTTG
>JBAZLT010000163.1:0-4903 GCA_041650115.1 Dehalococcoidia bacterium
AAACAGCAATATTGCGCCGTTTATCCAGAATGCCGCCTGTAAATTGACGGCATCGGAGATCATGCCTGTGACCGCCGGGCCCCACAGTCCGCCCAGCAGGAACATGCAGAAGACGTACATACCGTAGGCCGTTGCCCGCTGATAAAAGGGTACGATCTCCTGGCACACGATCTGCTGAACAGGTATAAAAAGATATATAAAGAGGGTCACTACGAAGAATATCGGCCAGGCGTTAAACAGCACGGCCAGAACGAAGGTGATCAAAGCGGCAACAGCGCCGGCCCAGCACAGCAGGTTTTTATTGCCGGGATTATTTTTCGAAATGCGGTCTCCCAGGAATCCACCCAGCGGACCGGCGATCAGGGCCGTCACAAGCACTCCGGCCGTCATGGCGCCCGCTTGGGCAACGTCCATGCCCATGTATCTGACAAAATAGGTGGGCAGCCAGTAAACCATCGTGTTGCTGAAGAAATAGATCAGTCCGGAAGCTACGCACAGGGACACCAGCGTCTTATTCCTCAAAAGATCTTTGATCACACCGCCCAGGTTCTGGCCTTGCGCACCGCCTGAATCATTGGACTTAAGCTGGTTTTTGAAGTCCGGCAAAAACCACGCCAGTATGCCCAAAATGATCCCCGGCGCCGCAACCGCTATAAAGGCTGTCTGCCAGCTATATTTGGAAGCCACCAGACCCCCGACCAGCATTCCGAAGGCCATGCCCAATGGGGCAGCGGTCGTCCATATCCCGGTAACGGTTGCCCGGCGGGCTTTTTTAATCGTGGCCATGATCATGGCCTGCCCGGCTGAAGTGAAGCTGGCCTCACCTACGCCCAGCACAGCGCGTGTAGACAGAAGCTGCGCGAAATTGGCGCTGAAGCCCGAGAAAAATGATCCCACACTCCATACGATAGCCATTAATGACATCATCTTCCGCCTGCTCCAGCGGTCGATAAAATACGACAGTGGTATAGCCAGCAGGCAGACCATGGCCAGCACAATGGTGCTTAACCAGCCCAGCTGCGCATCGGACAGGTCCATCTCTTTTTTCAAGATCGGGAACATCGGGCTGATCACAGACCTGGTTGCGAAATCAAGGAAATAAAGCAGGTATATGATTATCATCGTATACCACAGCTTCCATCTTGACAGCGGCAACAGCAGTTTCTCCTCATTGCCGTTACCGGCCTGCGACGGGCTATGCCTGGATTTCTCGTCGGTCGTCACACATCACATCCTTTAAGTTTTATTCACGTCATATCTCCACCGGCTCTCTATGGCCTCGGAGAGTAAGTTTCATACACCTTGCGAATTCCATGGCATTGCGAAAAGCGAACATATTTCCTTCCACCCTGGACGGCGGCAGCCTTTTTGCCATGATATTGGCCAGCGAGCCGCATGACGCGAGCGGGCAGAAAGTCGCCAGGGCGCCCAGGGCAGCCATATTGATGGACCTTTCCTCACCCGACCCACATGCGATTTGCCGGAGTGGAATGCCCACAGCCCTGCTGTGGAGCACCCTGTGTACCACCTCCGGATCCACTATCACAAGCCCGTCCTCTTTAAGGTCGGGGGAATTCTGATCATAACCCTGCTGCGTGAGGGCGACGAGAATATCGACACCGAGATTCCAACAATAGTCTATTTCCATATCGCTCAGAATCACGTCCGTCCGTGAGCTGCCCCCCCTTGCCTCCGGCCCGTATGCCTGGCTCTGTGCCGCATAATTCCCTTCCAGGACGGCAGCCTCGGCCAGTATTATTCCGGCCAGTATAACTCCCTGCCCTCCCGATCCGGCGATCCGTATCTCGAGCCTTTTGTCTTTATCCGATAAATTTTGCATATTCTTCGCTGTAGGACGGCTTATTTTTATCTGTAAAAATACCGATGGCTATTTTCCCTCTACGCTCCTGTTCGTCCAGCCCTTTAATCCTGTCCAGATGTATGCAATTCTCTTTTTGCCACATCATCATTTCAACAGGTGAGCCGAGTCCCATCCAGCGGCTGCCGTAGGTGACACAGGGTGAAATTACCTCGACCACCGAGAATCCGCTCTTATGCAATGCCCTGTCAATCAGCTTATCTAAAAGCGGTGTGTGGTATACACTGGAACGGGCCACAAAAGACGCGCCCGCGGCTTCGGCCAGCAGGCATATATCGAAGCTATTCTCCGGATTCCCGTACGGTGAGGATGGGGTGACTACGCCGTGAGGCGTGGTGGGCGAACACTGCCCACCCGTCATTCCATAAATCTGATTATTGACGATAAAACTCGTTATCTCCACGTTGCGTCTGGCGGCATGTATGAAATGGTTCCCGCCGATGCTGACGGCGTCGCCGTCACCCATGATAGTAATCACTTTAAGCCTCGGATTTGCCAGCTTAATACCGGTGGCAAATGTCAGCGCACGTCCGTGTGTGGTGTGAATTGTATTGAAATCGACATATACCGGGAGACGGCTGGAACAGCCTATCCCGGATACCAGCACAATATCATCCCGGGTGTATCCACTGCGATCGATGGCCCTGATAAGGGCGTTTTCGAAAATGCCGACGCCGCATCCCGGGCACCAGATATGGGGAAACTTCTTGCTGGAGCGGAGATATTTATGGATAGGGTGAGCAGTCTCTATCACACCGATATCTCCTCGAGCTTCTGCAGTATTTCCCGCGGCGTTATTAACGTTCCGTCGACCTTATTTAAAGCGAATACTTCACAGTTGCCCCGGTTAATCCTTTTTACCTCACGAGAGATCTGGCCCATATTCATCTCGGGAACAAGTATCTTTGGGCAGCCTTCCATCACCCGGGCCACGGTCTGGCGCATGAAAGGCCAGAGCACTTTCAACGTAACCAGCCCGACCTTCAGACCTTTATCCCGCGCCCGTTTGACAGACTGCAGCGCCGCCCGGGCAACGCTTCCGTAGGCGATCACCGTCACCTGCGCATCATCAGTTAAAAACGTGTCACACCATTGAAGGTGATCCACATCCTTGGAAATCTTGGAGAAAAGCCGTTTTATCAGCGGGTCCACCTCGTCTTTTCGTGTTGTAGGATAGCCCCGTACGTCATGACACAATCCTGTCACGTTGTAGCGGTACCCATCACCGAATTTGGGCATGGGGGGGACGCCAGTGCCGGGATCGGCATACGGTATGTACCATTCGGGAGGCACGGTCGGCATCGGCCTGTCCTCAATTAAAGTACTGCCTTTATCCGGCAATACAACGCTCTCCCTGACATGGGCCACGGCTTCGTCCACCAGTATTATCACCGGCGTGCGGTATCTTTCCGCCAGGTTAAAAGCCTGGACCGCCAACTCGAAGAAATCTTTTACCGAGGATGGGGCCAGGACGATGATAGGATGGTCGCCATGGGTGCCCCAGCGCGCCTGCATGACATCGCCCTGTGCGCCCTGCGTGGGCAGCCCTGTGCTGGGGCCGCCGCGCATGACATCGACTATCACGCAGGGTATCTCGGCCATGCAGGCATAGCCGATATGCTCCTGCATCAGGGAAAACCCCGGCCCGCTGGTGGCCGTCATAGCCTTCGCTCCGGCCAGCGAGGCCCCCAGGACTGCGCCCAGGCTGGCGATCTCATCTTCCATTTGGATAAAAGCTCCTCCCGCTTTGGGAAGGTCCCTGGCCATCACCTCCATGATCTCCGAAGCAGGCGTGATGGGATAGCCGGCATAAAAGCGGCAACCCGCCGTCAGAGCACCCTTTACGCAGGCCTCGTTTCCCTGCAGCAACAGCCGTTCACCCATCGCCTTTTTCGATGTTTTCCGTCTTTTCATTATCCTTTTCACCGCCGTATACCGTGATAGCAAAGTCCGGGCACCTGTTGGCACACAGCCTGCATCCGGTGCATCGCTCCGAGTCCTTCACAACCGGATAACCGTCTTCGCTTTTGTCCAGCACCTGACGCGGGCAGAAGGCAATACAAATGCCGCATTTTTTGCACCATCCGCGGTAGATCGCTATCCTGCATGCCACGCCGTTCAACATCTGATATTTTCTCCGGCTACGTGCTTGCGGCTATGACGATCTTGGCCGGAAAACGTCTGTACGCAAACCAACTTGAGCAAGATTTCGGCATCATCGAGCATTGTCGCTTCTTCACGAACGCACTGATATTTCCCTTGCCCTGAGCTTGCGTTGTTTGCTGGACCGGTAACACATGGCATAAATGAATTCAAGCAATCCCCAAATCTTCATGCTCAAGGGAACATCCGGCATCGACCATTTGCCGTAAGTCTGCGGCGCCACTTTTTTCTTGAGCGAGGGGTCCAGGATAACCTCTTCGACGATCACGCCCTCCTCTCTTTCAAGCTGCGCCATCAACGATCCGTCGGAGTTGGCAATAGATGAAAATCCGTCAAAGGGATTATCAAATTTCAGAAAAGGTATGCCCGGCATAGGGGAACGCCATTGCCCTGAGTGGTTGCAGTAGATCACCGGTATCCCCAGCAGACCCGCATAAATACTCGAAACCTTGCGCAAAAAGTCATTGATCACTTC
Organism: Dehalococcoidia bacterium; assembly: GCA_041650115.1. Taxonomy (GTDB): domain Bacteria; phylum Chloroflexota; class Dehalococcoidia; order GIF9; family UBA5629; genus CAIMUM01. Next base: position 4,518 of record JBAZLT010000163.1, read on the forward strand.
AGTTGATTTTTGCGGAAACAGCCTGCTGGACTGAAGTGCAATAGCTGCATGAGGCTGGAGCAGGATGTCTACGGATTGCCCATACATATTCCTCGGTGTATAGGCAAAACGGTTTTCGTAACAAATTGCCACCCCTATCTTGCCCAACCAGCTATGTATAACATGCTGCCCGGCTTCACCCCTGGTAAAGAAAGCCTCGCCCGTAGCAGGTGTCTGTTTGCGCACACGGCCATCCTCTCCGCCTTCGGGATTGGTAAGCACGAAAGTGTTGTAAAAATCCTCACCCTCAGCTTCAAGAAAGCTGGTGCCGAGCCATACCCCCAGCCTTCTCGACGTCTCTTTCATCCATCTGACGGTCGGTCCCTCCTTCGGCTCACCCGCATTCC
>JBAZLT010000164.1:0-4864 GCA_041650115.1 Dehalococcoidia bacterium
CGCGGACAACAAACTGATTCTGTCCAACCTTGAGAAGGCGGTGAGTTCAGGCAGGTCCAGGATATGGATCAGAATTCCCGTGATACCCGGATACAACGACTCCAGCGAATATATAGATAAGCTGGCTGCCAGGCTGCGCGGTATGAAGGCCGAGAAAGTATCTGTGCTCGGTTATCACGAGTTCGGCCGTCCCAAATATCAGTCGCTGGGGAAGGCCTACCAGCTCAGCGGCCGCAAGCCGCTGGATAGCATTCGCCTCAACGAGATCGTGGATATATTCAAGTCGGCCGGGCTGGACGCCACCGCAGGGTATTGACAGCTGCGCCTAGCGGCTCGCAGCCGGCGCAGGATTAGACAAAATATAGGGGGCTTCGCCAAAGCGAAGCCCCCTGATCTTTCAGATCCGTGCTCCTCCCTACTCTCCCCCAGAGGAAAGCCTCAATACTTTGCTTTATCCTTCAAATTTGCAGCTTCTTTACTGCTATATGGAGAGCTCGGGAGTTTTACCTGCTCTCCCCTTCTGCACGCCCGCAGACTATCTCTGCTCCTCCTGCAGGGGAGAGCTTCCTCGAGGAAAGAACCATTCTACGAACATGGCCTGCATATTGACCATTTCCTGCCTCCCGGGGGGCTTATCGGTCTCACTGCCCCTCAATTTCATGCTACTACTAACGACCGGAGCGGTCAAACCAAATGGAGATCGCCTTGCAGACCGGCTCGGGGTGCTACATAATGTTGTGGTTGAAAGGGAACAAATGATGGCGAAAAAGATGTTGTTGGGCCTCGGCACCGACGAGTTGAAACGCCTGACGGCCGAGCTCGGTGAGAAGAAGTTCCGCGGCAAACAGGTATCCGACTGGATATACAGGCGCGGCTGCCGGCAGGTCAACGATATGACCGATCTTACGGCTCCCTTCAGGAAGGTGCTGGACGAGTCGTGGACGGTGGGAAGGTCATCGATCAGGAATTTGAGCATGGGCAGGGACGGCACATTCAAACTGCTGCTGTCGCCTTTTTACGGCGATCTGGTGGAGACCGTGGGCATGCCGTATGAAGACCGTTTCTCCTGCTGTGTGTCCACCCAGGTGGGATGCCCGGTGGCCTGTGCCTTTTGCGCTACAGGCGCCGACGGTTTCAAACGCAACCTGGCTGCGGGCGAGATAGTCGACCAGGTCCTGACCGTGGGAGAGGCCGCTGTCACTAAGAAGATACTCGCCGCCGAGGGAAGGGTCAGCCATGTCGTCTTTATGGGCATGGGTGAACCGTTGCTTAATTACGACGCCACGCTGACCGCGTTGCGTCTTATCAATGAAGAGTTGAAGATAGGGATGCGCAATATAACGCTGAGCACGATAGGTTACGTTCCCGGTATATACCGGCTGGCGGCCGAAAACATGCAGTTCACGCTGGCGGTCTCGCTGCATGCCGCCTCGGACGCCTTGCGCAGAAAGCTGGTGCCGGGCATGTCGCGCTACCTGCTGAAGGATATAATCGCAGCCTGCCAGCATTACGTCAACCAAACGGGACGGCGCGTTACGTTCGAATACTGCCTGCTGAGAGGAATAAACGACGGCACGGCTGAAGCAGCCGCCCTGGCCTCGCTGCTCAAGGGATTAAACTGCCACGTGAATCTCATCCCCTTTAACGAGGTGCAGCACGGCAATTACAGGCATCCCGACGCGCCGGCAATCACCGCCTTCCGGCAGGTGCTCGAGAGATCAGACATAACCGTGACGCAGCGGGAAGAGAAGGGGGCGGGCATACAGGCGGCCTGCGGGCAGTTACGCCGGCAATCCCTGTCCGAATAAGTAGATATACGGATTGTCAAAGTCCCCCTCATGCTCCTATCAAACTTGACTTTACGAGTAACTATGTTACAATTGACCGGTCAATTAACGATTGATCACAAGACGGGAACACCTTGCATCGCCGGTGATGCGGATCGGAGTCGAAATGGATAACTACCCCTGGTTTAAGAATTATGATGAAGGTGTGCCTCGCACACTGGAGCCCTATCCCCGAACGACCATGATAGAAGTGGTCGATGAGTCCGCCCGGGCGAAACCCTACAGGGCCATGTTCTATTTCAAGGGGCACAGGCTACTCTATTACGACTTTGTACGGCAGAGCGACGCACTGGCGGCGGGCCTGGTTGCCCGGGGGATAAAAAAGGGGGACCGCGTAGCCTTGCTCCTTCCCAACTCGCCGCAGATGGTGCTGGCTTTTCAGGGCATCTGGAAGGCGGGCGCAATAGCCGTACCCATCAACCCCCTCTACACTGAACACGAGCTTAAGCATGCATTGACGGAGGTGGACGCCTCGGCGGTGATTGTGCTGAATCCCTTCTACGCAACCGTCAAGAATATACAGTCCGCTACCACGATCAGGACCGTTATCGCCACCAGCATCAAGGAATATCTGCCGGCGCACCTGGGCCTGCTTTTCACACTGGCCAGGGAGAAGAAGGAAGGCTACCGCATATCTCTGCAGCAGGGGGACATCTGGTTTCAGGAGCTGCTGCGGAGGCATAAAAACCATCCCAGGCCTGATATCCATGTCGGGCCGGAGGATGCAGCCGTGATACTTTTCAGCGGAGGCACGACGGGGACTCCCAAGGGCGCCGTAGGCACACACGGCGCCCTGATTATGACCGCTATGCAGATTAATGCCTGGCTCAGCCCGGTGCTTGAGAAATGGGAAGACAAGGTGGCCCTGACCATGCCGCTTTTCCACGTTTTCGGATGTGCGGGCGCGCTGGGGACGGCCATGATGAACCGCTCGTCCTGTATACTTATCCCCAACCCGCGCGATATCACCGACGTGGTCAAGAGCATCAGGCAGTACAAGCCGGCTTTCATGCCCGGCGTACCCACATTTTATATCGGCATTATGAACCATCCCCTGGTGAAATCGGGCAGGATAAAGCTGTCGGGCATGAAGATTTGCATTGTGGGCGCCGCCCCTCTGATGGCCGATACTAAAAAACAGTTTGAGAGCATGACGGGAGGCAGGCTGCTGGAAGGCTATGCCATGACGGAGACCATGCAGGCCGCGACGCTCAATCCCGTAATGGGCGTTAATAAAGAAGGCTCGGTGGGCATGCCTCTGCCCGATGTGGCTATTAAAATAGTGGATGCCGAGACCGGCCGGGACAGCATGAAAGCCGGCGACCTTGGCGAGATATGCTTTAAGGCGCCGAACCTGATGACCGGATACTGGAACAGGCCTCAGGAAACGGCGGATATGCTGAGGGACGGCTGGCTGTATACCGGCGATATCGGTTATCTCGATAATGACGGGCACCTCTTCCTGCACAGCCGCAAGAAAGATATAATCAAGACCAGCGGTCTTCAGGTCTGGCCGCGCGAGGTAGAGGAGGTATTGCATGAGCACCCGGCGGTTATGGAGGCCAGTGTAGCCGGTGTGCCCGATCAATACCAGGGCGAAGCGGTTAAGGCATGGGTAGTTTTGAATAGCGGGATGACGTGTACGGCTGACGAGCTCAGGGAGCATTGCCGCTCCAAGCTCTCGGCGTACAAGGTGCCGCGATATGTAGAATTTAAAGATAATCTACCTAAAACGCAGATCGGCAAGATTCTGAGGAGGGTTTTGATCGAGGAAGATAAAGGGAAACAGGGAGGGGAGACCAATAAAACATAGCTGCCACAGCAAAAATTTTGAAGGGAGGTTGTTATGATGACAGAGTCATATCCGTGGTTTAAAAGCTATGATGCGGGGGTGCCGCACACTCTGGAACCTTACCCGCAGATGACTTTTCTGGACGTGGTGGAAGACGCGGCAAAAATAAGGCCCGATCACAGGTTCCTTATTTTCAAGGACAGAACTATCAGCTACAGCGAACTTGTCCGGCTCTACTCGGTGTTTGCCGCGGCCCTCAAGGCCAACGGAGTTAAAAAAGGCGACCGCGTTGCCATATTGCTGCCCAACTGCCCGCAGGGCTTTATCAGCTCGTTTGCAGCCTGGAAGGCCGGCGCAATACCTGTGCCGCTCAATCCCATGTACACAGAGCACGAGTTGCAGCACTGCCTCAAGGAGTGCGGCGCCGAGGTTGCCATCGTGCTGACGCCTTTTTACGCCACCGTCAAGAAAATACAGCCGCAGACAAACCTCCGGCTGGTAATAGCCACCAATATCAAGGAATACCTTCCTCCTTTTCTGGCTACCATGTTCACGCTGCTCAAGGAGAAGAAGGAAGGGCATAGAATTGCCGTCCAGGCGGGCGACCTGTGGATGGCAGAGCTCATGAGCAAGCATGCCGCCGACCCGGCGCCCGATAACAGGCCTGTCTCCGACGACGTTGCGCTGCTGCTTTTCAGCGGAGGCACAACGGGCGTTCCCAAGGGTGTTATTATCACTCACAAATGTATGATCGCGGAGGCCTGGCAGCTCAAGGTCTGGAACGACAGCGTGCTGACGGAATGGGACGATGTGGTTATGATGATCATGCCGCTCTTCCACGTTTATGGCTTTGCGGGTGTGATGGGCACATCCATCATGGGGCATAATACACTTGCCGTCGTTCCCAATCCACGAGATCGGGACGACGTGGTGAAGACTATAAACAAGGTGAAGCCCGCGTATTTCCCTGCCGTTCCCACGATGTTCATAGCGTTGCTGGAGCATAAACTGGTAAAGGCGGGCAAGGTTGATTTTAAATCCATGAAGCTCTGCGTGGCTTCGGCGGCGCCCCTGCTGCCTGAAACCAAGCGGCGTTTCGAGGATTTGACCGGCGGCAAGTTGATCGAAGGCTACGGCATGACGGAAGTTACCGCGGCCATTACACTGGGTCCGGTCGAGGGAAAATGGACGCCCGGATCGGCCGGTATTCCTCTGCCTGATGTAA
>JBAZLT010000165.1:0-4859 GCA_041650115.1 Dehalococcoidia bacterium
CTTGCGTGTGCACTATATTGGATATTGCCTTTCCCGTGCCGCCCACCGGCAGGCCCAATTTTTGTACTGCTGCAATAATTGGTTCAACGTTCTCTTTTTTAGGCGTCATGAACTCAACGTTGGAGCGGCTGGTGAAGCGCAGCTTGCCGTCGCAGTATTTATCGGCTATGTCGCAAATATCGCGTATGAAGTCGATGCTGACCAGGCGCGGCGATCCCGCGCGCACGGTCCAGACTTCATCTCCGCTCTCCGCTACGTGCTTGAGCACGCCCGGCTTGGTTATCTCGTGATATTTCCATTTCCCGTAGTTCTTCTCGATAACCGCGGGAAGCATCTTCTTGTAGTTTGGAGGACCGATATCGCTTTTTCCCATTTCTCTCTCCTTCAATATACTAATCGAAGAATACGTACGGATTGGACCTCGGCCGGTAGACCATCTGCGGAAGAGGTTTGAGCCCCACGGCACGAAGGAACGTCTTGAGTCCCATCCTCTCGATCAATTCGGCTACTCTTTCCCGCGTGCGTCCGTTCTCGTCCCACCATTCCCAGATCTTGCGCAGCAGGTCCTTAATCTCATCATAGGGCGGCTCCATCTTTATAAAGGGGACCAGCACCCAGGACAGGTACGCGCCTTTGATAATAGGAGCCTTGCCGCCGATGAGTATGGTGGCGCCGCGGTCAAGTCCCGGCCGGATTGCCTTGCACATCTTGTTAATGCAGTGCATGCAGCGCACGCAATCGGCTGCCCGCAGGTTGAGCTTCTGCGCTTTCTCATCCCAGTCCAGCGCTTTAGTCGGGCATTTATCGGTGACGATGCCTTTAATATCGAAGCCGCTCTTGACGTACTTGCGGACCTCGTCCTGATCGATGCGCAGCGAATCGCGCCAGGTTCCGATAATGGTGAAGTCGGCGCGGGCGATGGCCGCCACACCGTCATTCGGGCAGCCCGATACTTTGATTTTAAATTTGTAAGGCCAGCGCGGCCGGTGCATCTCGTCCTGGAACTCCTGTGTAAGGTTATTGCATATATCCAGGGTATCGATGCAGGCCCATTCACAGCGCGCCGGGCCGACGCAGGCGCTGGGAGTGCGCAACGCTGAGCCGGAGCCGCCCAGGTCGAATCCGGCCTCCGTTATCTCGTCGAAGCAGGGCTGCAGATTCTTGGTATCGGTGCCGAGCAGAATTATGTCGCCCGTCGAGCCGTGAAAATTGGTCAGGCCGCTGCCGTGTTTCTCCCAGATATCGCAGATCTTGCGCAGCGCCTCTGTGGTGTAGAACCAGCCCGACGGCATGTTGATGCGCATGGTGTGGAACATCTCCACGGCAGGGAATTTATCGGGCACGTCAACATACCTGCCGATCACACCCGAGCCGTAGCCGGTCACTCCGACTATGCCTCCGTGCTTCCAGTGGGTGATCTTGTCTTTGAACGAAAGCTCCTGCACGCCCAGCAGATCCTTGGCGGCAGCGTTTTTCTTGGCAGCCCGTTTGATCTCCTTTATATAGCTGGGCCAGGGCCCGTCCTCCAGATTGTTGATTAAGGGTGTGTCTCTGTCCGCCATTTACTGCACCTCCTGATTATATAATCCACCCGAATCCGATATTGGAATAATAACACTTGCAGGCGCGGCTGCGCCCGCCCTCACTTTATTTATCGACAGTTAAATTATACATTATTTGTATAATTTGTAAACTGGTATAATTAAGTACGAGATTTCAGATTATCCGGCCGCCCCAATATAATTTTATCAGCGGACTGAGAAAGGGGGAAATCGGTCTATGGACGAAACGGTATATATGGCAACTGCATCGAAGGACTCGCTGCAAGCCCTGCCGCGGTTGAAGAAATTAAGAGAAGATATTCTCAACTCTCCTTATCACGTCTGCACACAGAAGGCGTCGCTGCTTACCCGCTATAACTCAAGCCATACGCGGCGCGATATATTGGATAAGCTGCTTTCCTCCGTTCAGTATCGCTTTTATCGGCGCAGCCTCGAGAAGTCGGCCAGATCTATACCCCAGAAAAGCTGGCAGGTGGCTGCCAACAACTATATCAACTCCTTTCTGCTCAAGCGACGTAGAGTTATGCAGGGCGACTCGATCATGCGGTATGCCGAAGCCTTCAGGTATATTCTGGAGAATATGGGGCTGAAGGTGTACGACGGCGAACTGATCGTGGGGAATCCATCGGCCTGGCGCGTGGGCGCTCCTATACACCCCGATCTGGGCGGACTGCTGATGCTGCCGGAGATAAAAGGCATATCCTCACGCATAAATAATCCCATGAAAATCGAGCCTGCTCAACTGAAAGAACTGGAGGAGGATATTTTCCCATTCTGGTTTAACCGGTCGGTGCTGGCGTTAACGCCCCTGTTGAGCAGCGATCCCGGCCTGTTCAACACCATGCTGGAGGGCAGGCATTTTATATTGACCCAATTCTCGGGTGTTTCACATGTCACGCCGGACTACCCCACCGTGCTCAAGCTGGGATTCAATGGTATAGCGAATCGGATACGTGAGAACCTGGAAAAGGTGAAATCGGATTTAGAAGTCTGCATTGACGCAACTGCAAGCCGACTTTTAAAGCAGAAGGAGCAGTTTTATGAAGCGGCTCTGGTCTGCGCTGAGGCTGCAGCCGATTATGGCAAACGCTGGAGCAGGTTCCTGGAACAGGAGGCTGCAGGGACAGCGGACGAAGTGCGCAGGCATGAGTTGATCAGATTGTCTGAGATATTCAACCGAGTCCCGGCGGAGCCGGCGCAGACCTTTTACGAAGCGCTGCAATGCGTCTTCATCACCCATGTCATGTTGCACTACGAAAGCTTTCAGCACGGCATCTCCTTCGGACGTATGGACCAGTATCTTTACCCATATTATAAGCGTGATATCGAGTCCGGCCGGCTTACCCGCTACGAAGCGGGCGAATTGCTGGGGTGTTTCATAGCCAAGGCGGGAGAGTTGCTGCCGCTCTTCTTCGACCGTGCCACGGAGTACTTCAGCGGTTTATCCTCGGCCTCGGGCATCACCCTTGGAGGACGTACCGCCGACAGCAAAGACGGTGTAAATGAGCTGTCCTTCCTGTTTCTGCAGGCTTATGACCAGGTCAGGCTGAGGCAGCCGAATTTCCATGTCAGGATCAACCAGGATACTCCCGTCGAATTCACCGACCTTTGCTGCGAGGTGCTCAAGAAAGGCGGAGGGCTGCCGGCCTTTTTCAACGATGACGAGATACCGCTAGCGCTGGAGAGGTCCGGCATCGCTGAGAAGGATGCGCAGGATTACTCCATCGTCGGCTGTGTGGAATGGGGTGTGCCGGGTAAAAGTTTCCCGGCGGCGGGGGCGGTCTTTATCAATATTCCCATGGCCCTACACCTGGCCCTGCATAACGGCGGGTATAACGGCCATCAGTTTGGACCCCAAACCGGTGATATCAGGGCTATGGAAGATATGGAAACAGTTATAAATGTCTTTAAGATACAGCTTGAGAATATGGTTAAGCGGGCAACGGAGGGCAACACCGCTATCGAGCGTGCGCATGCCGGATACCGCCCGACTCCATTCTTATCAACCGTTGTCGACGGTTGCATAGAGAAGGGTTTGGAGATAAATGCAGGCGGCGCCAGGTACAATTCCACCGGCTGCCAGGGTGTGGGCCTCGCCGATACCGTGGATGCGCTGACCGCCATCGAGCAAATTGTGTTTAAAGAAAACAGGCTTTCTCTGCAGGAAATGGTGAAGGCTGTAGATGCCGATTTCCAGGGATATCCGGAACTGAATGCTCTGGTACTGAACCGTGTACACAAATACGGCGAGAATGAGGAGAGGCCCAATTACTACGCCGGACTGGTCTCCGGTATATATACCGGGCTGGTGGCGCAACGCAGCAATCCAAGGGGAGGCCAATACTATCCTGGATTCTGGTCCATGACCACGCATCAGGGCTTCGGCGCTCGCACGGGAGCATTGCCTGGAGGGCGCCGGGCCGGACAGCCGCTGGCCAACGGCATATCGCCCTGCAACGGCCGCGATAGAAATGGGCCCACTGCCGCGCTGTCTTCAGCAGCCTGCGTTGATAACAGCCTGGTGTCCAACGGCTATGCGCTCAACGAAAAGCTCGACCTGGCGCTGATTAAAGACCCGTCGCGTAACCGATTGATAGAATCGTTGATTTATGGATTCTTTGCCAGCGGAGGTATGCAGGTGCAGTTCAACGTCATCGATCCTGCCGTTCTAATCGATGCCAAAGAACATCCCGATCAGTACCTCGGCCTGGTTGTGCGGGTATCCGGATATTCCGCCTATTTCAACGATCTGACGGAATCGATGAAGGATGAGCTGATACAGCGCACGGCCCATGATATCAACTCGTGCCTGTGTTAGTCTTATTCAGACAGGGGGAAATAGTTATCCAGATCGCGTCGGCGGACCTGTTTTACTGATTCCTCCATCCTGGCCACAAAGTCCTTTGCCTCTGGATTCTTACCGGCAAGCTGTAGAGCTGCCCGGTTGACCTCTTTTTCGGCGGCGCTCAACCTGTTTAAGAAAGACTCGAATGAGGCTCGGTCCCCATAAGCGGACCTGGCCATGTCGGGATAGGTTTTGCCCTCGGATGTGATTAATTTTTGATAATGATCGATCAACAGGCGTACTTCCAGCAGCTGTTTCAGACGCACCTTTTCAGAATAAACACCTTTCCTGTCGGTGCTGAGGATTGAAGACGTTCTTTGCTCCACCTCCGCCATACTCTCGTCTTTAGTAAGTCCGGATCGCAGCATATTGCCGGCTGCCTCCAGCGCGAGTTTCTTGGTGAACATGCAATTGAGTGTAAACGCTTCTTTAGAACGCTGATGTCTGAGCAG
>JBAZLT010000166.1:0-4825 GCA_041650115.1 Dehalococcoidia bacterium
ATGACCGGCAGCAGCAGGATGCGGGATGCGATGCTGATCCAGATGGGAGGACGGCCCAGCAGCGCGAAGACGGCGATAGCCAGTACCAGGACTACCAGCAGGAAGCTGGTGCCGCAGCGCGTATGGGCGGTGGAATACTTCATCACTTTGTCCGCTTCCAGCGGCTCTCCAGCCTCGTAGGCGTTTACGGACATGTGTTCGGCGCCGTGATAGGCGAAAATCTCACGGATGTCCTTCATGCGGCCTATGACTGCGAGATAAACGATGAACAGGATAATACGGATCACACCTTCGATAACGTTGCTCAGAAAAGCGGAGGATATGAAGGGGTCCAGCAGCCTGGCTGCCAGCAGCGGAAGGATGAAGAACAGCGCCACCGCCAGGGCAGCACCAATGATCACGCTGCCCCAGATCATGCCCGGAGTTATCTTTTCCTGCTCCGTCTCGGTCGATACCTGCGCCGAGTACATGAGTGCGCCCGTGCCCAGCACCACGGTTTCTATCAGCACTATCACGCCGCGGACCAGGGGTACCTCGCGCCATTTGCCTTTGTACAGCATGGCCAGCGGACGGGTGCTGACCTCGATGCCGCCGTCCATCCTGCGCACAGCGATGGAGGTGCTGTTGCGGCCGCGGATCATCACGCCTCCCATCACAGCCTGTCCGCCGTAGTAAAATGGCTTCTCTTTCTTCATCAGGCTAAAAAAAAGGGGCGGCCTTGATAACCGCCCCTTTAAGCGCCAAACCGGAGCTACTGGGCTTTTTTCTCCCTCTTATACTTCTTATTGAAGCGTTCCACACGGCCGGCGGTATCGATAATCTTCTGCTCGCCCGTGAAGAAGGGATGGCATTTGCTGCATAGCTCAACCCTCAGCGTCTGCCTGGTGGAGCCCGTAGTGAAGCTGTTGCCGCATGAGCAGGTCACCGTGGCATCGGGGTAATATTTGGGATGGATTTTCTCTTTCATGGCTACTGTCCCGGGTAAACACTGACCCTTTTTTTGTTCTTGGTATGGTGCTCGAATTTGACTATGCCATCGATCGTAGCGAAGAGAGTATAATCTCTGCCGCAACCGACATTGGTGCCCGGATGGATCCGTGTGCCGCGTTGCCTGACGATGATGGTGCCGGCGTTTACAGCCTGCCCGCCGGAGCGCTTGACACCCAGGCGCTTGGATTTGCTGTCACGGCCGCAACGTGTGCTGCCGCCGCCTTTTTTATGAGCCATTAGTTGTCACCTCCGCTGGCTGCCTTTACCCTGGTGGCCTTTTTATGGACTTTGCCGCCTGGCTTCACGATCTCCTTGATCAGCAGCCTGGTGTACGGCTGGCGGTGCCCGGTCTTCCTGCGCTCACGGACCTTGTTCTTGTAGCGGAAAACGATGATCTTGCGTGCTTTGCCTTCTTGGAGACATGTAGCAATCACCTTCGCGCCCTGGATCTCGGGGGTGCCTATGACGACTTCATCGCCGTCGGAGATCATCAGCACCCGGTTGAGCTCCACATCCTTGCCTGATTCCACGTGAAGAAGCTCGGTGTTAATGACCTGGCCGGCCCTGACCCTGAACTGCTTGCCGCCGCTCTCAACGATAGCATAAGAATTGCTCATTTTATCTATTCCCTGTGAAAAACAATAACCGTGTAACTATATCAGTCCAAAGGTCTGCTGTCAAATCTGGAAGGGAGTGTAAAAGCCGTTAAATTCTCTTCCGGGCCCCGAGAATAATACGAAGGGCTATTCGCCGGAGCCGCCATCTTCCCGGCAGGCGATATCGCAATGCCGCATATATACCAGGTCGCTGGTCACGGTGTCCCGGGCCAGATATCCGCCTTCAACCTGGCTGACGATAGTGAACCACCTTCCCGACTCATCCTGAATCCTTTTGGGTTTGTCTGTAAAATCCATAATTACCGAGTTCCTTTTTTTATATACGGTCGATAATTTTAGCACTTTCAGCCCGAAGTGCAATATCACAGCTTCAGTGCGATATCGGCCGCCTGTTCAACAGCGGCCAGTATCTTGCCCGGCTTGCACGCATCCCCTATCACATATACTTCCGGCACGATGCTTTTGACCTGCTCGTAAAGTGAATTGACGGGAACCGCTCCCGTCGCCATAACGATGGTATCGAACGGCCCAAGCCTCTGCTGCCCGCCCGGCGTATCAACTATGGCGTAATCCTCATCGATGGATTTGACGGTGGACTGTGTCAGGATCAGCACCTGCTTTTCCTGAAGCCGGCGCCGCAGGAAAAAGCGGGCTGCCGGTCCGATATCACGGGCCGTATGTTTGAGCATCTCGACGATAGTCACCGACATATCCTTTCCCGCCAGGTAATCGGCTGTCTCGCAGCCCACCAGACCACCTCCGATAACCAGCACGCATGGTCCCACTTCTTCCGAGGTCAGGGCGCGGCGTGCACTTATCACCTTCTTGCTGTTGATGCCCGGGATATTGGGAATGGAGGAGTCCGACCCCGTGGCAATGATCAACACATCCGGTTTGATCTCCCTGACCGCGTCGGCCGTCAATGCCTGGCCGCACTGAATATGTACTCCCAGCTCGTGAATAGCCTTGATACGCGATCGGGCCACCTCCTGGTAGACCGACTTGGAAGGCGGTATGGCTGCCAGCTTGACCTGGCCTCCCAGGTAGCCTTCCCTTTCATACAAAATAACTTTGTGTCCGCGCAGGGCGGCCGTCCTGGCTGCTTCCAGACCGCCCGGACCTGCCCCCGCTATCAGCACCTTTTGAGGTGAGGAGGTGCTGGGCCTGGAGTACTGCTCCTCCCTGCCGACCGCCAGATTCTGTACACAGGTTATGGACGGCCTCAGCCAGAAAGCCAGGCCTTCGATACAACCCTCGTTGCAGGAAAGGCACCTGACGATATCCTGTTCTTTGCCGTCTTGAACCTTGGCAGGCCAATCCGGATCGGTCAGCGACTGCCTGCCGATATGCACGATATCCGCCTTGCCGGTGGAGATAATCTCCCGGGCGACGTCCGGATCATTGATGCGCCCGGTCACCAGAACAGGCACATCGAGGGCCTGTTTGAACCGGCAGGACGTCTCCGCGTTGAATCCCTTGGGCATGTCGGGGGGCGCGCTGGTCAGATGGCCGGATTCGTATACACCGATGGAAACGTCGGCGGCATCGATGCCGGCCTCCACAAGTTGCTTCATCATCTCTATGCTCTCAGACACGGTGCGCCCCAGCTGCACAACCTCTTCGCCGCTGATGCGGAAGAGGAGGGGATAGTCCGGGCCGACCAGCTCCCTGGCCCGCCTCACGATCTCGAGGGGAAAGCGCAGGAAGCCTTCGGGACCGCCTCCGTATCCATCCGTGCGCTTGTTGGCATAGGCTGACATGAACTGGGCGATAAGATAGCCGTGGGCACCATGTATCTCGGCGGCGTCGCAGCCCGCCTCCTGCGCACGACGGGCGGCCTGCGCATATTTCTCAACCAGATCCCTGATCTCGGGTATGGTGAGCGCCTGTGGCATCTGTCGCACTATTGGATCGGGAACCGCCGAGGGCGCGACCGGTTGTTTGTTGCCGAGAAAAAAGGGGAATGTGCAGCGGCCCGGGTGATAAAGCTGGATTGCTATCCTGGCGCCGTATTTATGCACGCTATCACTGAGTCGCTTGAAACCGGGTATCAGGTTGTCGTCATGCAGGCACAGCTGGTGCCCGCTGCCCAGCCCCCTATCCCCGTCCACGGCGGTCACCTCGACGATAATCAGGCCGAAGCCGCCCCTGGCACGCGCCTCGTGGTACTTAATCAGCCTGTCGGAAACTCCGCCGCCCTCGGCTGCGAAGCCCGTTGCCATGGGCGGTACCGATAGGCGGTTCTTTATCTCCAACCTGCCGATCTTGATGGGTTGAAATAGGGCCCGGTATTTATCCGACATGGGGACACTCCTCACTAAAGTCGCTGTTTACTCAAACATTATAGCCTTTCGCGCGCATTAAAGGGGAAACATGCCGGCTTTTAGATTGGGAGAAGGTTGAGCAGCGAACCTACTGCCAGACCGGAGACAATCATTATGCCCAGAGCCATGAGAAGCCCCCGAACGCCCATCTCTCTCAGCATGATGGTGAAGGTGGCGATACAGGGAAAGAACATGACAAGCACAACACTGCTGACGACAAGCTGTTTGGCAGTCAGCTCGAGTGGTGCCAGCAGTGCCATCGCAGCGTCCATACGGAAGAACGATATGAAGATGGCGGCAACGGCGTCTTTGGGCAGCCCCAGCAGGCCGCTCACCACAGGGGCTGTGAAATCGGTAATAGCCTGGAAGACTCCGATCATGTAGAGCACGTTGATGACGGGGACGGCGATAATCATGATCGGGACGGCCTCGACAATGAAACCTCGCACCCTGACCCATAGCTTCTCCAGAGTAAGTTTCCAGGGCATTAACCGATAGGGAGGTATCTCTATCAGCAACTCGGGAGTAAAGCCCTTGACCGCGTGGTTAAGTATGGTCCCGATGATAATCCAGACCACCAGGAGCGTTCCATATATGACGGCTACGTACTGAATGCCGTGCTGCCCCACCAGTCCAATTATCAGGGCCTGCAACGATGCACAGGGTACTGCAATGGCGATCAGTGTCATAGCGATGAACCGCTCCTTGCGGCTTTCCAGCACCCTGGTAGCCAGCATGGCCGGCACGTTGCATCCGAATCCCAGTATGGTGGGTATGATGGCGTAGCCGTGCATGCCGAAGCGGTGCATGACAGTGTCGATCATAACAGCCAGGCGCGGGAGATAGCCGGTATCCTCCAGCAGCCCCAGCGCGAAGTAAAAAGTAATGATGTAG
>JBAZLT010000167.1:0-4773 GCA_041650115.1 Dehalococcoidia bacterium
CGATATTGAGGCTTTATCCGGCAAACTAAAGGTCAACCGGCGCGGCACCGTGATCGCCGACGCGGTCACACTGGCAACCGGCATACCCGGTGTCTTCGCAGGAGGTGATGCCGTAACAGGCCCGTCCACAGTGGTAGAGGCGATCGGGCAGGGTCACAGAGCGGCCGATAGTATCGACACATATCTACGCACAGGCAAACTGCTGAAATCATCGGATATCCCCGGTGCTCCGGTTACCGGCTCCGACCGGATACCAAGAGACATCATTCACCGGCCCCGGGTATCGATGCCGTCTTTACCGGTTACACAGAGGGTCGGCACTTTCGACGAGACAGAAACCGGTCTGACCGAGGACATGGCCGTCGGTGAGGCCAGGCGCTGTCTGAATTGCAAGACCTGCGGCATTTGTCTGTCTAAATTCGGCTGTTTGAGCATAGCTCCGCAGGTAAATAAAGACCTGAATAAAGAATATCCAAAAATAGAAGCTGATACCTGCGCAGGTTGCGGCGTGTGCAATCAGGTCTGTCCCTATGACAGCATCGTCGTACAGGAGGAATGATCATATGAGTGACACATTCAATATGATGGTTGCCGGATTAACCGGACAGGGCGATGTGCTGATTACACGGGTGCTGGCTACAGCGCTGCTGGCGGACGGCAAGAATGTCTTGACTACGGATTATCCACCGTCAACCCAGCGTTTATCAGGAATACACAGCCATATTAGATGGGGCGGCGACGCACTGCATGCCGACGTTGTGCCCGAGGGTGAAGCCGATCTGCTCGTAGGCCTCGAACCACTTGAATGTCTGAGAATAGGTATGCGCTATGCCGCTAAAACATGCACCATAGTAATGAATGAACGCGAGGTGCCCCGCATGATCGTAACGCCTGAAGTGCGAGCTTCCGGTCAATGGAGGCATCCGTCCGGTTCAGACATCACGGATTACTTCAGGCGAATGGGCATCGGTAACATCTATTCATTCGACGCCACCGGGGTAGCCATCGAGAAGGGCGGGGGATTAATCACAATGAGCATGGTCATGCTCGGCGCCGCCTTTGCCACCGGCCTCATCCCGCTGAAGATGGAGGCGGTTGAGAGTTGCATAATAGCCTTTGCACCTAAAAAATGGACGGATGCCAATGTAAATTCATTTAGAGCCGGTGTCGAGAAATTCAGAGAGCTGGTACACACTTAGTCGAAGTAACTGATTATATTGCGACACCACTGGTAGAGTGCCTGATATAGATCATCAATATCAGGAGATTATTATGGGGAGGTTTATCATCTATGAAAAAGTTACTGGCGCTCGGCGGCAGCGGTCATATGGGACAAAAAGCTGTTCAGACCGTTCTGGAAAACCGGAATCTGGAACAGCTCATCATCGCCGACAATAATCTGGAAAAAGCTACTGCCTTTGCATCTTCGCTTAACGACGGGCGGGTCCAGGTCGTTGGTATAGATGTACAGGATACGGATTCTCTGGTAACGCTGATGAAAAAAGCCGACGTGGTCATGAATACCATCGGCCCCTTTTATAAATATGCCGTGCCCGTCGTAAGGGCGGCTATCGCAGCCCGTAAAAACTATGTTGATATCGACGATGACTACAAACCGACGCAGGAAGTGTTCGAATTCGATAAAGACGCACGCAAGGCGGGCGTGACCGTAATTCAAGGCATGGGCGCCAGCCCGGGCATCTCGAATATAATAGCACGCTATGCCGCACAACAGCTGGACGAAGTGGATTATATACAAACTGCCTGGGGAATAGCCGGCGGCATCAGACGTCCGCGAAGTGTATTTACCAAGGAGTTTATTGACCTGGTTAAAGCGGAGGCGGGTGACGCCGCAATAGGCCACCTTATCTACTGCGCAAGCTGGAAAATACCAATATTTAAAAACGGAAAATTCGTCGAGGTTATTCCCCTGCAGGAAGGCGAGGATGTGGCATTTCCGAACGGGAAGGCCTTCTTCAAGTATATCGGCCATCCCGAACCTGTTACACTGCCGCGCTTCATCAAGGGCATCAGGGGAGCCTGCAACCTGTGCGGCATGGAGCCCGAGGAATTCGATACCGCTTTGTTCCTGGGCCAAAAAGTTAGAGACAAAGAAATCAGCCTGGAGAAGGCTGTTGAAATGTTCCCCGACGAGATATTGAAAAGACTGCAGCAGCGACCCGACCATCCCGAACACCTGGGACCGCTCAAGTGGGGCATCATCGTCAGCGTCTCGGGACTTAAAAAAGGTAAAAAAGTCAGATACACATACGGTCCGCGCGGCGCGCCGCGCGGAGATATGATCGGCGTGACGGGCATTTCCGTCGCCCTGGCTGCAAATATGCTTCTCAACGACGAGATCAGACAGCCTGGCGTGTTTGCGCCCGAAGGTTGTGTCGACCCCGACCTGTTCTTCAAACGCTATGTGAAATACTGGGATTATGACAACAAGCGCTATTGGATTCCCAAACCGATAAGTATCGGGCAGGCTCTCTGGAAAGTTGAGGAGAGCCTCTAAATAGATCCCGGATTGAAATTGGAGGCCGGATATGAGTTTCAATGTACAGCAGTTCATGCTCAAAGACAAGGTAGCTCTGGTAACAGGCGGCAGCCGGGGTATAGGCCGCGCAATTGCCATGGGGTTGTCGTCCGCCGGCGCCAGGGTGGCCATAACGAGCAGGAAGCAGGCCGACCTCGATGAAGTTCAGGCTGAGATCACGGGGCAGGGCGCCGAATGCATGTCCGTGGCCGCTCACCTGGGCAGAATGGAGGATATTACCCGCTTGATAGATACCGTCATGCAAAAATACGGCCGCATTGATATCCTCATCAACAACGCTGCCACCAATCCTACCGTAGACGCTGCAATCGATTACACGGAACGTGCCTGGGATGCCATCATGAACCTGAATCTCAAAGGCCTTTTCTTTCTCAGCCAGGGGGTGGCCAGGATCATGAAAGGGCAATCCGGCGGTTCAATTCTGAACATAGCCTCGGTTGAGGGCATGAGACCAAGCATTCTGTCCGTTTACGGCATCAGCAAAGCGGGTGTTATCCATGCCACCAAGGTCATGGCCAAAGAATGGGCCGTACACAAAATAAGAGTCAATGCCATCGCACCCGGCATCACCAGGACACGCTTTGCCGAATTCTGGTGGAACGATCCTGAATTACTCAAGACGGCCTCTAGCATGACGCCGCTTGGCCGGACCGCCGAGCCTGACGAAATGGCGGGGGCAGCAGTTTTCCTTGTATCCGATGCCGCCGGCTATATAACGGGACAAGTGCTCGCCGTCGATGGCGGCATCTCTATATAGCCCGCCCGCCTGCACAGGTCTTCCTCAAATACGCCGCATAATCGCTCAACGCCGAATAGGCCCTGACGGCCTGCGTGAAGGATGTATAACAGGCGGTGCCCATTTCGCGGGTCAGCCGGGCCGCCTCCTGCATAATTGCCTCAGCTTCCAAAGGGAGGCTGAAGGTCACAACCACCGGCTTGCCGGAGCGCTCTTTGAGCTCCATTATCCGGCGATAATAAGTATCGAAGTAATCCACAGCCCCCTGAGTGAGACCAGCGGTAATAATCCTGCCGCCATCCACCTGGATATATTTCCAGATCGACTGCAGCCCTCCGACCACGCTGAGAACTATCAGGCCGTCGATAGCGGGGCTGTCCAGCAGCGCCTGGATCATCTCGATTGCCCCGCCCCTGACACCCGCCACCGTGTCCACCGGGTTGCCGTGCGACCAGGTCGGCGGCAACATGGAGTCCAGTATATCCAGCGTTTTCCTGTCGAGAGGAGCCACGTCCAGACCATGCCTGGCGCAGGCATCGGCAGCCATGACGCCGAAGCCGCCGCCCGGCGCTATGATGCCAACTCGATTGCCGCGCGGCAGGGGTTGGCCGCTGAAGGCCGAGGCGGCATCCACCAGCGCCTCAAGGTCGTCCACCCTGAGAGCGCCGGACTGGCGAATCAGGCTGCTGATAATCCGGTCGTCGCCGGCCAGCGCGGCGGTATGGGACAGCGCTGCCCTGGCCCCGACCGCAGTGCCGCCCGACTTTAAAATAATCAGCGGCTTGCGTGAAGTAACTTTCTTGGCCGCCTGCAGGAACCGGCGGCCGTCCCTGATGCCCTCAATATAGGCCACCACTGCCGAAACGCGTTCGTCGTCCGCCAGGTAATCGAGATAGTCGGCGATGCGCAGCACGGCCTCGTTGCCGGCGCTGATGAGATGGCTTACGCCCAGGCCCTGGTCCTTGATGCGGCTGGCGATCATATCCGCCACGCTGCCGCTCTGCGCCACGATAGCAATCGATCCCGCAGACGGATAAAAGGGCATCATGTGGGAATAGAGCTGCACGGTCGTGCTGACCAGTCCCACGCAGTTGGGGCCGGCCATCGCCAGTCCTGCCCGCCGCGCCATTTCGGCGATTTCAGACTCGAGCGCCGTCCCCTGTCCACCAACCTCGGAAAAGCCCGAGGTGATGACGATAATCGCTTTCACGCCCTTCTGTATACAGTCCAGCATGACCTGTTTAACGCCGGCTGTGGGCACGGTGACGACTGCCAGGTCGACCTTTGCGGGTATATCCGACACGGAAGGGAAACACTCCAATCCCAGCACATTACTCTCGCGCGGATTAACGGGATAGACCCGACCTCGATATCCGTTGTTGATGATATTGAAAAGCACGCGGTATCCGAATTTGTCGGGGCTGGCAGAGGCGCCTGCCACGGCCACCGATTCGGGATAAAGCAGATACTTGATGTT
>JBAZLT010000168.1:0-4769 GCA_041650115.1 Dehalococcoidia bacterium
CTGTCCGTGTATTTTTGGAAAGCCGCCTGAATTTTCACGTGCCATTCGGGTGAAATATCGTGAGAGGTCACGAATACTTCCCTTACCCAGCCTGGGACCTCCTTTATATCTTGCAGGCTGCCGCCCTCAGCCAGTTTTTTCATCAGCTCAGGAGAATAAAATCCCTCTTTTCTGGCAACGTCCTCGAAATAAGGATTGATCTCTATAAGCTTCTGGTTGTCCAGTATGTGCCGGTAATAGCTGAGCGCGAAGAGCGGCTCGATGCCGCTCGAGCAGTTGGCAATTATGCTGAGCGTGCCGGTAGGCGCGATGGTTGTCCTGTTGGCATTTCGGATCTTGGGACCGCCCTTGCTGTCGTAGGTGCTTCCGCTGAATGCGGGAAAGACGCCGCGGGATGCCGCCAGCGCGACTGACTCAGCCGTGGACTCCTCGGATATAAAGCGCATAACCCTCTCCGCTACATCCAGCGCCTTATCCGAGTTGTAGGGAACCTTAAGCTCAATCAGCATATCAGCGAAACCCATTACTCCCAGGCCGATTTTGCGCGTCCTGCGGGTCATATCGTTTATCTGGGGCAGGGGGAACTGGTTGACCTCTATCACGTTATCCAGAAAACGCACGGACAGTTTGATCGTCTCTCGCAGCTTGTTGTAATCGATTTCACACTTGCCGTTCGCCCTGCGCAGCATGTGAGAGAGGTTGATGGATCCCAGATTGCATGACTCGTATGGAAGAAGCGGTTGCTCACCGCAGGGATTGGTGCTTTCTATTCTGCCCAGGTTAGGTGTCGAGTTGAAATCGTTGATTCTGTCGATGAAAATAATGCCAGGATCACCGGTTTTCCAGGCCATGTCAATTATCTTTTTAAAGACCTGGCGGGCATTCAGACGTCCTTCAACAGCCCCGGTATTGGGATTGATCAGACTGTAATCTCCATCGTCCTCGACAGCCTGCATAAAACTGTCGGTGACTGCCACCGATATATTGAAGTTGGTGAAGGCCTTGGGGTCCTCCTTGGAGGTGATAAATTCCAGTATGTCGGGATGGTTCACGTTTAGTATGCCCATATTGGCGCCGCGTCTCATGCCGCCCTGTTTGATCACGTCTGTGGCGGTATCGAAGGCTCGCATGAAAGATACCGGCCCGCTGGCTACGCCTCCGGTTGACCCCACCCGGTCCTGCTTGGGCCTGAGGCGTGAAAACGAGAATCCGGTGCCTCCTCCGCTCTTATGAATCAGAGCCGTGTATTTAACGGCATCAAAAATAGATTCCATAGAATCTTCGATGGGAAGGACGAAGCAGGCGGATAGCTGCCCCAGCTCACGTCCGGCATTCATGAGAGTGGGTGAATTGGGCAAAAAATCAAGCGAAGTCATTAAATGATAAAACTTGTTTTCCCATTCAGCAGCATCGGCATTCTTGTCGAATACTACTTCAGCTGAAGCTATGTGTTTGCTGACCCTCCTGAAGAGGTCCTCGGCCTTCTCGGCAGGATTGCCCTGGCCGTCTTTCATCAGATATCGTTTCTCCAGCACCACCATGGCATTATCCGACAGCTTCAGTTCGGCTGGGGATGCCTTGGTGGCCGGTGTTGGCCTGGCAGGTTGTGCAGCCTTAGCTGCGGGGGGCGATTGACCCGGTTGCTTCTCCGCAGGCGGCTTCACACTGGTCTTCTCTGCCAGCAGCTCATTCACTATGGTGACAATGCGTTCCTTTTGCGGAAGCGGTGGTACAACGGGCGCAACCAGGTGTTCCATGCCCGGAAGGGCCGGTTCGATCCTATTAGCGGCGGTTTGTTCATCCATAGACATTCTTTTCTCCAACCTCGATATTACTTGTTCGGTCAGCTCCTCGAGCTCGGGCCTATCGGTGATGCCCATGGTCTGGGTATAGGTAAAAACCGTCCTGGCTACGAAATTTCTGACGGAATCCGGAAGCTGATTCTTGACCTGTTTATTTACCATTCTGTTGCTTCAGCCTCGATCGCCGCCGCTGCCCGGACAGATCATCTTTGTTGATGAGAGGAAGCTGGCCATCCAGCGGTGCGCCGAGCTTGCTCTCGATAAGTGTATCCACTGCCTGTTTGAGAGTTGTGATATCGGAGAACTCGTAATAGACACTTGCGAAGCGTATGTAAGCTATGTGATCCAGCTCAGACAGTTTGGTAATGGCGTATTTTCCTATGAGAGAACTGGATACCTCCGTTCTGCCAAGGCTATAAAGCTCCGTCTCGATCGTCTCCACCAGCTTCTCGATGGTCCCGGTGGGCATAGGACGTTTCTCGCAGGCCTTGCGTATGCCTGAGAAAAGCTTCTCACGGTCGAATTCCTCGCGGCGGCCGTCCTTTTTAATTACATACAGGCTCCGGTTCTGCAGCCTTTCGTAGGTAGTAAAACGAGACTGGCAAACGATGCATTCGCGCCGCCGCCTGATCTCATCCCCCAGACTTCTGGAGTCTATTACCTTGGATTCCGGCTCACCGCATGAAGGGCACTTCATCTATCAACACTACAATATGTGGTCATAATGGATACTAACACAACATATAGTAAGAGTCAATGGTTTGGGAGACATAAATAGAACAGGGCGGAGAATTTTCTCCGCCCTGTTCATAAGGCCTTATGGTTCTCTGATTAAGGTCAGCGCTGCATCCTGTTGATGCCTACCGGTTGAGGGGCAGCCGCCTGCGCATTGGGATAACGCGAGCCTCTCCTTAAGAATGAGGGGACATCAAGGCTGTCTTCAGTTGCTCCTCTCAGCAGTCTGCGTAGTTCGACCTCGGTGGGTACGCCTGAACCATATTGCGCTGTGAAACCCGTTGCTATGATGGTGATCTGTACCTCGTCTTCCATCTGGGGATTGAAGACGACGCCGAAAATGATGTTGGCATCGGGATCGACTGATTGTGCAATGACGTCTGCCGCTTCGTTGCACTCGAAGAGTGTAAGGTTGCTGCCGCCGGTGACGTTGAAGAGCACGCCCTTGGCGCCGCTGATGGACACATCGAGCATCGGGCTTGCCAGCGCGTTCTTGGCGGCCTCAACAGCCCTGTTTGTGCCCTTGCCTTTGCCGACTGACATCCAGGCGGGGCCGGAGTTCTTCATGATTGCCCTGATGTCTGCAAAGTCCAGGTTGATCAGGCCGGGTACGGTAACAACCTCGGCGATGGCCTGCACACCCAGGCGCAGCACATCGTCTGCCAGTCTGAACGCATTGTCTACGGTGGTCTTGTTGTCGCAGAGCTCGACAATGCGATCGTTGGGGATGATCACCAGTGTGTCGACTTTGTCGCACAGCTGGAGAATGCCTTCCTCGGCGACCTTCATGCGGCGTCCACCCTCGAATGAGAACGGTTTGGTGACTATGGCAATGGTCAGCGCGCCAGAGGACCTGGCTGTTTCGGCCACGACAGGGATGCTGCCTGTGCCGGTGCCGCCGCCCATTCCGGCGGTGATGAATACCATGTCGGCGCCCGCCACTACTTCCTGGATGGCCTGGCGGCTTTCCTCGGCTGATTTGCGGCCGACGTTGTGGTCACCGCCGGCGCCGAGGCCGCGGGTCAGTTTTTCGCCGAGCTGAACACGTACCGGGACTTCAGCCAGCGCGAGGGCCTGGGCATCGGTGTTCATGCAAATGAACTCCACGCCCTTGATGCCTTCGCGGACCATGCGGGTGATGGCATTGGATCCGCCGCCACCGCAGCCGATGGCCTTTATCTTGGCGGGTGCGGTCGAGAACATTGATTTTGACATTCTTTAATTAACCTCCTGCAATTTCCAAAATTTAATTTATGCGCCGAAGAATTTCTTGAGCATACCCATGACATTGTTCACCGAGCCTGCCTGCTTGGGCTTCGCCTCCCAGGTAGGTTTGCCGCCTGTTTTGATAGCCCAGAGCAACAGACCTACGCCGGTGGCGTTTGCCGGGTCATGCAAAACGTCGGTAATGCCGTAGACACCCATCGGTTCGCCGATCCTGGTAGGTATGCGTATGGTGGCGCGGGCCAGAGCCTCGAGCCCGTTCATCTTGGATCCGCCGCCGGTCATTACCAGGCCTGCGGGAGCAAGAGAGGCATAGCTGGTATCCGGCATCTCCAGAAGTATCAGCCTGAGCAGCTCTTCCATGCGGTCCCTCAATATGTTGCTGAGGTCTTTGTAGGAAACGCTGTGCCCGTCTTCCACCGTCAGAGTGGACCCCTCATCCTTGGAGCCGGTCTCGGGATAAACGTTGCCGTACTTCTTCTTCATCGCTTCTGCGATTTCGAAGGGCAGTCCCAGACCGATGGAGAGGTCGCTGGTGAACTGATAGCCTGCCACCGGGATGATGGATGTGTGAAAGATACTGCCGTCCTTGAATACGGCGATATCCGTTGTGCCGCCGCCGATATCGGCCATGATGACGCCGATCTCTTTTTCTTCGGGGGTCAGCACGGACTCGCCGCTGGCCAGCGGCTCAAGTACCAGGTCATCGATCTCGACTCCCACGCTACGCACGCATTTGACCAGATTCTGAACGGATGCCGTGGACGCGGTAATAATGTGCGTTTCAACATCCAGCCGGAATCCATGCATGCCCACCGGGTTCTTGATCTTCTCCTGGGTATCCAGGCTATAGCCGCGGGGTATCTGGTGCAGTATCTTCCTGTCGTCCGGTATGTTCATGTTCTTGGCCGCAGACAGCACGCGTGACAGATCGTCCGACCTCACCAACCTGTCGGTGCGCGGTATGGCAACCACACCGTGGCTGTTGACCGAACTGATGTGACGGCC
>JBAZLT010000169.1:0-4723 GCA_041650115.1 Dehalococcoidia bacterium
CCTCCACCACCTCCACCGCCGCCACCTCCACCGCCTCCACCGCGGCCTTACTACCCATATCCCTGTTACCCCTACAACTCCTGTTATTATAACTACAGGCCCTTTATCTCCACTTACCATCCGGTCGTGGTGGTTCCGTCCATACCATCCCCGGTATATGCGCCGGTGGTCAGCTCATTCACCGCCAACCCCAGCTACATACAGCCGGGGCAATCATCCACGCTGTCATGGACTGTCAATAACACGGCCAGCGTCAGCATATCGCCGTCGGTCGGCTCCGTGCCGAATTCGGGAGTTTACGTTGTAACTCCCTCTTATACAACTACGTATACGCTCACAGCATCCAACAGCGCCGGCTCGGCGGTGGCCAGCACCACGGTAACGGTGGCGCCCTATGTCGGCAGCACCTATTACACCAGCAGCCCTTCCAGCAGCTCAGTTGCAGCGGCATCTACCGTTGTTGACCCGGTCAGCACGACGAGCAGCAGCAACGGGACATTATCCGGGTGGCTGCCCTATATCCTGCTCGTTGCAGTGCTGGCCGTGGCAACCATTCTCATAGTCATACTGCTGCTGAGAAGACCCGCAGTGCAGGCCGCCCATTACAGCGGCGCCCGCTCAGGCACGATGCCGGCAGTCACCTCGCCTGTAGCCACCCTGCCGGCGACAGGCTCTCCCAAAACATCGCCGGTAACTGTCGGCCCGGCGGCCAAGTTCGTTGCCGGCAATGGGGGAGAGTTCTCGCTGTCAGGCGACGGCGCTCCGCTGGGACGCAGGGACTTCCAGCACATGGCTGCACCCGACAAGGCAGACGTTATCTCCAGGCAACACATCACGGTCAGCTATGAAAACGGCCAGTACTACATCGAGGACCGTGGCAGCACCAACGGCACCAGGCTCAACGGTTCATCGATCAAAGGCACAGGCAAGCATGCGCTTAAAGACGGTGACACCGTCGATCTGGCAGGCGCGCTCAGCTTCGTGTTCAGATCGTAACGTTTAAACGAAAGGGCCGGCGCTCCATATGGAGCGCCGGCCCTTTTTCGGTCCACCTCCGTGAATTTAACGCACCTGCTCGTAGAATTGTTTAATAGAAATCTCCATATCCTTTTCAGTGCCGAACCCTCCGCTCTTGACATCCCGGATGACCGATCCCGTATCCAGAAAGAGCGCCGTAGGGATGGTCCTGAACTGGCACTCGCTGACCAGACTGGCAGTCGGATCCAGATAAACGGGCATGACCAGCCCGTATTTCTTTATCCATTCTTCCACGTCTTTCTGCTTTTCGCTGCTGGCCACCATGAACATCAGCATATCGCTGCCCCTGGGCCAGTTGCGGTAAACGTCATTCAGGAAAATTGCCTGCTTCATACAGGTCGGGCAGGACGTCTTGGTGAAGATCATGAAAACCTTCTTGCCCGCGATATCCTTGTTGGTGAAATCGCCTCCCTGCAGGGTCTTGAAGGAGAAATCATAAAGCCTGCAATTCATCTTGCAGCCGACCGGGGAGGCCGGCGGCGTCGTAAACGGGTTGAGGGTCTGCCGGGCGGACTCATCGAAATCGGTCACGGACTTTATGGCCACGCTATAACGCGTTTGAGGTTTAAGCCAGTTCAACCTGAATTTATGCTCGTATACCAGGCTGTTATCGCTTTGACTGTCGGGCTCGGTCTCCTTATCCGCACTGTAGCTGACCGTGCCCGTGGCCGGCTTGCTGGTGATCCATCTCACCGTCGCGGCCGAGCTGGTTATATCGTATACGTTAACATTGGATATGGTGAACTCGCCCGGCTGCGCGCCGGCCGCCGTGGTCGTAAGAGTATATCCCTTCGACACTGCGACATTGCCGCAGCAGTCGACGGAAAGGGCACGGAAATAATAGGCCGTTTTAGGCACCAGCCCCGGCAGCATGACTGCATGTGTGTTCAGCAGGGTCCCGTCCAGCGCTGTCTTGTTGCCGTAGGAGTCCTTTAAACCGAACTCGACCTGGGCTGTGGCCGGCCGGTTGGTCTGCCAGGATATGACAGCATGGTCGCTGAAGACTGCGGGGGAATCGATGGAAACGACTGTCAGGGGATCCGACTCAGCTTCGCCGGCCTGTGCCAGCATCTTTTGTATCTCGTTGGATGCCAGGGCGAATCCTTCGCGGCCGGGCTGGTCGGCATTCCATGCAACCATGCCTATCAGTTCGCCCGTTTTATTCAACACCGCGCTTCCCGCCTGCGACGGGTCCAGGGCAGCGTTGGTCTGCAAATAGCTTATCTCGTTTTCTTTGGGCAGCGAAGTCACGCTGCCCTTTGACTCTGCGGCGCTGTCCGTGCCGGCTTTGAATCCCCAGACCACCGCCTCATCCCACTGGTGCACAAGGTCCGAATCACCCATCAGGGCCGGCTTGAGCTCGGGCACCTCGATCTTAATCAGCGCCAGGTCCCTCTCGCCGTCCCGGCAGACTACACGGCCTTCATAGGCCTGCCCGGGCTTGATCTGGACCGTTGGAGCCGTGGCATTGCCCAGCGCGTTGTTGCCGGTGGCTATATGGCCGGCCTGATCGACAATTATTCCGTCAAGGACCGCGCTGTCGGTCTGAATTTTCACGAGGGAGCCGACGATGGCGGGGCTGCTGCACCCGCAGAGCGGAACAGCCATCAAAACTACAGCCAGTGCCAGGAGAAGCGCCGCCTGATTCCGCATATATTTCATTCCATTGCAGATAATTGGAAGCTATTTAATGGGAACGCCGCCGGTATCCAGCTTGGGCCTGACCACGTTGTCCATGAGGATCCCGATGGGGGCGTTCATGATTTTTTTCATCTCGCTTACGATGCCCCTGCCTTTATTCAGGCCCTTGGCGAAGGCAACCGCCTCTTTTACGGTCTCATCGGCGGAGGGGCAGGCCTTGCGCACAACATTGAGCTTTTCCAGCTCTGTGGCGGTATAACGCTTACCTGTGAGCTGGGCTTCGCGCACTTTAGTCGAGGGCAAGGTCCGCTTGATCAACGCATCCATGTACGGCAGGAAGGGGATATTGAGGTCGACTTCCGGGAAACACAGGAAGCCGCGGTCGGCGCGCATATAGAGGAAATCGAAGGAGCAGGCCAGTATGGCGCCGCCGGCGAAGGCATGGCCGGTCAGCGCAGCCACCGTAATCATGGGGTAGAAGGTAAATCGTCTGTACACCTTATCCTGAACGTCAAAAAATTTCTCAACCTCGGGGTCCTTGCGCCCGATAGCGGGCACCAGCCAGTCGAGGTCCATGCCGTTGCACCAGATCTTTTCGTCGGCGGATTTCACCACGAGCGCGGTGACGGCGGTCTTCTTTTCGATATCGTCCAGGGCCTGGAGCAATTCGCTGCAGAAGCCCATATTGAACCGGTTCTCACCGTTCTTCATGGTCAGCAGGGCGATATTCTCGTCAACGCTCCATTCGACTAAAGGCATGGGGGACACCTCCGTAATTTAATAATTCGACGGCCGCCCGGTGGGAGGGCGCCCTTTGAGGCGGCGCTAAATATTATATAACGATGCCACGAACCAGTACAGTATATTGATTAATCCGCCGGATTTGTGCACAATAAGCGGGTTCCTTCTCTGCAGGCAAAACTTCATCAAGGGGGATTTATTATGGATAACGTCCTGGTTATCGGAGCAGGATTTATGGGGGGCGGCATAGCCCAGGTGGCGGCGCAGGCGGGCTACACTGTCTTCCTGCAGGACGTCAGCCCTGAGTCGATCGCGCGAAGCCTGGCGCAGATCAAATGGTCGACCGAGAAGCTTGCCTCCAAGGGCAGAATCAAGGACAGCGCACAGGTGGTGCAGGACAGGATCAAAGCCGTCGGCGATCTCGCCATGGCCCCCCGCTGCCAATGGGTCATCGAAGCAGTATTCGAGGACGAGAAAATGAAGCAGGAGATGTTCAAGGAACTGGACGCCGCCTGCCCGACCGATACCATATTAGCCTCCAACACGTCCAGCATACCCATCACCCGTCTGGCCTCGCTGACCAAACACCCGGAGCGAGTGGTCGGCCTGCACTTCTTCGGACCGGTGCCGATGATGCGGCTGGTGGAGGTGATCAAGGGCAATAAGACCTCGGATGCGGTATTCAATAAGAGCGTGGACTTTATAGCTTCACTCGGCCAGTATCCGGTCAAGGTAAGGAAGGATATACCCGGCTTTATAATGAACCGTGTGGGCGGCGTGGCCTTCCGCGAGGCGCTGTCTCTGGTGGAGAACGGCGTGGCAACGGTGGAAGACGTGGACAGGGGCATGCGTTTCGGTTACGGCTGGAATATCGGCCCCTTCGAGATCGCCGATAACGCGGGCATCGATACCTACGTCAGGGTGGGCAAATCCTTCGCCGCGCTGGGCGCTGCGGATATAGCATCGATATCGCCGGTGATGGAGAAGATGCTCAAGGCCGGGAGGCTGGGCCGCAAGGTCGGCAAGGGCTTCTACGACTATGCCCCCGACGGAACGATGACACCTTTCGACGTAACCAGGCTTTAAGCACAATATACTTACATCGTGCTATGCTTTTCCTTTCAGGTCATTGCGAGGAACGCAGTGACGAAGCAATCCTGTGCGTGATGACGGGCATACTAGATTGCCACGCTTCGCTCGCAATGACGATGGGGAATGCTCGCAATGACCGGCTTAATGGATCACAGCTCGACTGTCAGCCCTTCGTATCCCAGCTCGATCTCCATTTCGAGCAGTTTGCCGG
>JBAZLT010000170.1:0-4717 GCA_041650115.1 Dehalococcoidia bacterium
CGTGGGCCTCATCAGTCTGGCCACATCCATCGTCACGATCTTTCTTGCACGTAAAATATAGGAAATTACTCTGGATTGTTGGACCGGGGAATGGGTTGCACTTAGCAGCTCTGCTGAATGGCCTGGAAGTATTTCCCTTCCGTCTTGATGGAGGGAGCGATCACCAGTTTAACTTTCTGGAATTCCTTGATATTGAGCGCCCCGCAGACGCCCATGGCGTTGCGCAGCGCGCCCACATAGTTTTCCGTCCCGTCAGTGACATGGCTGGGTCCGAAGAGCAGTTTCTCGAGAGAGCCCTTGACCCCGGTCTTGATGCGTGTGCCGCGCGGCAGAGTGGCTGACGGCTGGGACATGCCCCAGTGATATCCCTTGCCCGGCGCTTCCGCGGCGCGGGTAAGTATGGAACCGAAGACCACGGCGTCGGCGCCGGCCACAAAGGCCTTGCACATATCGCTGCCGACGCGGATGCCGCCGTCGGTGATGATCGAGACATAGCGGCCGCTCTCTTTGAAATAAACATCGCGTGCGGCCGCGCAGTCGATGGTGGCCGTCACCTGAGGCACACCCACGCCCAGCACCTCGCGCGTCGTGCAGGCTGCACCCGGCCCGATGCCCACCAGCAGGCCGTCGATGCCTGTCCGCATCAGCTCCAGCGCTGCGCCGTAGGTCACCGCGTTGCCCACCACCACCGGTATGCGAAGCTGCTTGCACAGGTCGGAGAAGCTCAGGCCGCGATAACTCTTGGAAATGTGGCGAGCAGTAGTAACGGTGGTCTGCACCACGATTATATCGGCGCCGGCTTCCTCCGCGAGGGGGGCCAGCTTCTTGGTTGTAGCGGGTATCATGGACACGGCGCAAACGGCGCCGGCCTTCTTTATCTTCTGGATACGCTGTGCGATAAGCGAGTCTTTAATGGGCTGGCTGTAGATCTTTTGCATCAGGGCGGTGACCTCCGCCTGAGGCGCGTTGATTATCTCGTCCAGTACGGCGCGTGGATTATCGTATCTAACCTGCACACCGTCAATATTGAGGATGGGCAGCCCGCCCGCCTTGTTGAAGGTAATGGCGAAATCGGGGTCCACCACCGCGTCCATGGCGGCAGCTACAACGGGGATAGCGAAGGTGATATCGCGGATTTTGAACTCGATGTTGGTCTGATCCGGATTGACCGTGACGTCCCCTGGCACGATTGCCACTTCATCGAAACCATATGCTCGTTCGAGCTCTTTGAACTTAGGTACTGGCATGTTAAGCCTCGGGGGTGATTAGCGGAAACTATATCAAAACAGGCAGTTTCAAGTCAAGCCTGATGGAATCAGCAGCAGGCCGTCCTGGCCCGAATGCGACATAAAGTTTACCGCCGAGCGTGAACTGGGATATAATTACTGCGTTATTGTGCCTGTTCTGTATGTTGTAGCCACGCCTATCGGTAACCTTGAGGATATCACGCTGAGAGCCCTGCGCGTGCTGAGCGAGGTACAGCTGATAGCGGCGGAGGACACCCGCACCTCGCGCAAGCTGCTGAGCAGGTACGATATCAAGACCGGATTGACCAGCTATTTCGAGCACAATAAAAGGAACAAGATGCCTGTCCTGCTGAAAATGCTGGAAGAACAGGACATCGCCCTTATTTCGGAGGCCGGCACGCCGGGCATCAGCGATCCGGGCTATGAGCTTATCAGGGGCGCGATAGAGAAAGGGTTCAAGGTTGAGGTATTGCCGGGGCCTTCGGCGGTGACCGCCGCCCTGGCCGTCTCGGGCCTGCCAGCGGACCAGTTCCTCTACCTGGGTTTTTTGCCGCGCAAGAAGGGTGAGAAAAGACGGCTGCTGGAATCGGTCAGCTCGGAACCGCGGAGCATAATCTGTTTCGAGTCGCCGTACAGGGTGATTGATTCCCTGTCGGCCATGCTCGAGACGCTGGGAGACCGCCAGGTTGCAGTATGCAGGGAGATGAGCAAACTGCATGAAGAAATATTTCGCGGGTTGCTTAGCGCGGCAATCAGGCATTTCAGCAGGCCGCGCGGCGAGTTCACGATCGTTATACAGGGGACCGGCAATGTAAAAAAGTCCCTGCGCAAGGCGGGGGACAAATCTAAAACGGGAGTTTAGCTATGCAAGAACGATTTCGCAGGGGTGCAATCTCAATAGGACCGGCCAGGTGCGACGGATGCGACAGCACCATACATCACGGCGATGTCTACCTGTCTATCGATGAGAAGCCTTCGGACAAGCTGAAGGAAGAGATCATATTCATAGACGAGCTGGATTGTTCTGAATGCGGTAAAAGGATTGAGAACGGCGACGAATACCTCCTCACAATCGACGGGGACAGCGAGAAGTGCTACTGCCCGGCCTGCTATAAGAAAAAGGGCGGAGAAGCATTCAGGAAGAAGAACTTCGGCTGCGCAATTATTTATAAGAAATCGGCACATGAGTCGAGAGAGCTGCGGTTCTGTAAGTCCTGCTGTGAGAAACGCAAGGCCGGAATAGAAAAAAAGGAAAAAGGTGACAAGGTTTTCACGTTTTTCCCGTCCAAAACACTTAAATAATACGTAGCGAAAAGGGAGATGCACAGTTGCCTGATAACATACTTGTTGCTGTAGCCTGGCCTTATGCCAACGGTCCGCTCCACCTGGGCCACGTTGCCGGGGCCTATTTGCCCGCCGATATCTTCGCGCGCTATCACCGCCTGCGCGGCGACAGCGTGTTGATGGTATCCGGGAGCGATGAGCACGGCACACCCATAACACTGCGCGCCGAGCAGGAGGGCATACCACCCTCGGAGCTGGCCACCAGGTATCACAACGAGTTCCTGCAGAGCTGGCAACAGCTGGGAATCTCGTTTGACCTGTTCACCACCACGGATACGGCCAACCATGCGGCGGTGACACATGACATCTTCCTCAAACTGCTGGAGAAAGGATATATCTATAAAGGCTCCATGCCGCAGGCTTATTGCCCCAACTGCAAGCGTTATCTCCCCGACCGTTATGTGGAGGGCACCTGCCCCCACTGCAATTTCAATGCGGCCAGGGGCGACCAGTGCGATAACTGCGGGCACACGCTCAATCCCAGCGACCTGATAGACGTACGCTGCCGCACCTGCTCCTCCACCCCCAGGTTCGAGAGCTCGGAGCATTTCTTCCTCAAGCTGAGCGCCTTCGAGGAACAGCTCAGGAAATGGGTAGGGGACAAGGACTACTGGCGGCAGAACGTGCAGAAATTCACACTGGGATTCCTGGAGGGAGGCCTCAAGGACAGGGCCATTACGCGCGATATCGAGTGGGGCGTCAGCGTGCCCCAGCCCGGCTTTGAAAAGAAACGCATTTATGTCTGGTTTGAGGCGGTCATCGGATACCTGTCGGCCAGCCGTGAGTGGGCATCATCGCAAAAGGACAGCGACGTCTGGAAGCGTTTCTGGACGGGTGGGAACAGGGCGTATTATTTTATCGGCAAGGACAATATCCCCTTCCATACCATCATCTGGCCCGCCATGCTGATGGGCTACGGCGGCCTCAGCCTGCCCTATGATGTCCCTGCCAACGAGTTCCTTACGATCGAGGGCAAGAAGCTGTCCACCAGCCGCAACTGGGCTGTGTGGGTGCCCGATTTCCTGCAGCGCTATGATCCCGACCCGCTGCGCTATTACCTCTCGATCAACATGCCCGAGACGGGCGATATGGACTTCTCATGGCACGAGTTCCTGCGTAAAAACAATGACGAGCTGGTGGCGACCTACGGCAACCTGGTGCACCGCGTGCTTTCTTTCAACTACCGCAATTTCAATGCCTCGGTGCCTGAGCCGGGCGAAATGGACGAGGCCGGCAATGCGCTGCTGCAGAAGGCCCGCAACACACTGGAACAGGTAGGCAGCCAGCTTGAACGCTGCCATTTCAAGGAGGGACTCAAAATCGCCATGGCCCTGGCGCAGGATGTCAACCGCTTCCTCGACGACACCGCGCCCTGGAAGATGATCAAGCAGGACCGCACGGCGGCCGGACGATCGGTTTATACGGCTATGGCCGCCATATCGGCTTTGAAGACCATGCTTTATCCCTTCCTGCCCTTCACCTCACAGAAGCTGCACGCATACCTGGGCTTCGATGGAAAAGTCAGCGATGCAGGCTGGGAATTTCAGATGCCTCAGCCGGGCCGGGCGCTGCCGCAGCCCCAGGCGCTGTTTACCAAACTGGAAGACGGCATAGTGGAGGAGGAGATGGCCAGGCTGGGGAGCGTTGAAACGGCATGACACTTGATGAAATATATGCCCCGGTCAAACCGGGCCTCGACCTGGTGGAATCCAAGCTGGAAGAGATTGCCGGCAATGACATACCCCTGTTGTCGCAGCTGCTTCAGTATGCCCTGCTGAAGGTGGGAAAAAGAATCAGACCCGCTCTTACGCTACTCAGCGGCAAGTTTTACCGCTATGATCTGGAAACGCTCGTCCCCATGGCTGCGGCTGCAGAGGTGCTGCATATAGGCACGCTGGTGCACGATGATATTATCGACAATGCGGACATGCGCCACGGCAAGCCGGCCGTTTATCGCACCTGGGGACAGAATTGCGCCTTATTGCTGGGGGACTATTTATTTTCCAAGGCAGGCAGCCTGGCCTCTACCACGGAGAACCTGCGGGTCATCAGGCGTTTCAGCGAGACGCTGATGACGATCTCCGGCGGAGAGCTCCGTGAGGGCAGCCATATATTCGATCTGGCCG
>JBAZLT010000171.1:0-4710 GCA_041650115.1 Dehalococcoidia bacterium
CTGGCCGGGAACAACGCCGCCTTCTATATCGGGCACCAGCTGGGTGGAGATGAGGAGGGCAGCTTCGGCCGCTGGTGGGATGTGACGGGCAAGCCACTCAACGTGCTGGGCACCAACGGGGCCTATATCATCAGCCTGCTGATCGAGCTGGAGAAGACGACGGGCAGGCGTGATGATGTCGAGCGGGCGCTGGAAAAGGCCGGCAGGCACTACGCGTCGCTGGTGGACAGGTCGGCCTTCTTCGGGGATACGCTGGATGCCGACTGCATGGACAAGGAGGCGGGAGTATCGCTGCTGAGGGCCTTCCTCGATCTCTACGAGTGGTCGCATGATGAGCATTATCTCAGGTACGCGCGGCTGTGCGCCGGATACATACTGAGCTGGACGTACACCTATAACGTCGCCTTCGACCCGGGCAGTCCGCTGGGCAGGCGGGGATTTAAAACGCTGGGCATGACGTCCGTCTCGGTGGCGCATCACCACCTCGATTTCTACGGATTGAGCATAGCTTACGATTTGCTCAGGTTATATCAGGCTACCGGCGAGGAGCTGTGGAGAAGGTGCGCGCTCAACATGATCGGCGCCTGCAGCCAGCTGGTCTCCAACCCGCACGATATGCTGGGCAAAGGAAGGGATTTCCTGGGCTGGCAACCGGAGCAGATGAACCAGACCAACTGGGACTACAAGCACAGGATACTGGGCACCAAAGGACGTTTCCACACCTGCGTGGCCTGGACCGTGGTGCTCACGCTGGGCGCCATGCTGGATATCAGGGAAAGGTTCCCGCAGGTCCTCGATTTTAAGTTTTAGGGACGATACCCTTTTTGGCCTCCATCTCGGCGATGCCCGCCAGTATCTCCTTGTATCGCTGCTCCGTGATGGGGTAGAAGTACAGGAAAACGGCGGCCAGCAGGAACAGCCCTGCCGATATGGGTCCCAGGAAGAGGGTGATGGCCAGCTGCGAGCTGGCGGACTGCGGCATGATATTGGGCACGTAGCCCATGGCCTCCAGCGTCACGCCCATCAGGAAGATAGCCAGCGCCTGACCGATCTTGAGCCCCCAGGTCCAGATGCCGAAGAAGGCGCCCTCGCGGCGCTCTCCCGTGCACAGATAGTCGTATTCGATAGCGTCGGACACGATGGCGAAGGGCATGGCGTAGAGCAGCCCGAAGCCCGTGCCGGCGAAGAACATCATGACCAGAGTGAACGTGACGCCCATTGTCTGGCCGAAGATGAAGATGATCATCAGCATGACGGCCATGACGACGAACCCTATGCCGTAGACCAGCTTTTTGCCCATCCGTTTGCTCATGGCCACGCTGACCGGGATGAAGATCATGCCGGTGACGATCAATATCACCATGGCCAGGGTGGTGGCGCCCTCGTCGCCCAGTATGTACTTGAAGTAGTAGATCACGATGGCGCTGGCCACGGTGATGCCCAGTATGTGGATAATATAGGTTGCCAGGATGAGCAGGTAGGGCTTGTTCTTGAATACCGCTTTATATGTTTCGACGAAGCCCATGGTCTGTTCAGGATGCTCGGCCGGTTCTTTAACTGAAAAGACCGTGACCAGAGCTGATATCAACATCACGCCGCCGAAGATGAGCCCCAGCAGCACGAAGCCCTGGTTTTTATCCGGCGCCAGCGCCACGATGGGCAGCGCCGCGCCCGCGCCCAGCAGCGTTCCCACAGCCGCGAAGCCGAAGCGGTATCCGTTGAGCGAGGTCCTCTCGTGATAGTCGGCGGTCAGCTCAGGTCCCAGTGCACAATAGGGTATGTTGACCGTGGAATAGGCCGTGCAGAGGATGACATATACCACCATGGCGTAGAAGAAGAGCGTCATCTGGCTCACTCCAGCGCCGGCGATCAGTGAGGGGTTGGTAAACATCAGCACCACGGCGACGAACAAAGGGATCGAGGCGCCCAGCATGTAAGGCCGGCGCCGGCCCATTTTACTTTTCGTCCGGTCGGAGATGAAGCCGATCACGGGGTCGTAGAATGCGTCCCAGATGCGTCCCACCATCAGGGCGATACCGGCCAGCGCGGCGGCCAGTCCGACCGTGTCGGTGAGGTAGTTCATCAGCACGAAGGCCGTGGCCGTGAAGAAAAGGTTGCCTCCGAAGTCGCAGACCCCGTATCCGAGCTTGGTACCGATCGGCAGTTTTTTATCTTCCATTTTCAACCCCTTATATTATTTCGGCTGGCATATCGGGATATGCCGGATATGTCTCAATCAGACGCTGACGACCTGTATGCCCAGCAGGTCGCAGGCATCCATAATGGGCGCCGTGTAATCGCCGTGTATCTGGCTGGCGTGGTGGGTGAAACCCTCCTCCACCAGCGTGCGGTAGAGCCCGTCCAGGTCGGGCACCTTGACCCAGCTCCAGGAGCCCCTCAGTTTCTGCGTTGATTCAACGATCTCGCCCCTGGTCACCAGCATCTTGAACTCGCCGTCATACTCCGCCAGGCGGCAGAGCGTGACCACGCCGGACTTGAGCTGGAACTCCGCCGTGCCCAGCGCGCGCTCCTTGCCGACCTGCTTGCTGAGTATGCTGTGCGGGTGTATGGCGATGCCGCTCGCGCGGCAGGCCAGCGAGACGGGCGCGTTGCCGCAGTGCCAGGAGAGGAACAGGTTCTTTTTAGTCTGGTGCCGGATGGTCCAGTCGATGAAATGCGGCGGCGCCTTCCTGAGCGAGGCCAGGTTCTGCACCAGCATGGTCAGCGCGCCGTAGATGTCCACCTCGCAGGCCGTCATCAGCCCGCTGTCGGTGACGCGTCCCAGCGCGTAGCAGGCCGATACGCCGTAGGCCTCCTGTACGGCCGTCCAGCACTGCACGGCCAGCGCCGAGAGGCCTTTCTCGGCGGCGAACTGTTTGAGCGCCCATTGCAGTCCGGCGATGGTGCGGGATTTTTTTGCTCCCAGCGCGGAGAGGTTGACCTCTTTGCCCATGTCGCGCACTATTTTCTGCAGCTCGGGCGCGTTGTCCTTCAGACTTTCCAGACGCAGCATGATGTCCAGCATGGAGGTGGGCACCACCCTCTGGTTGAAGCGCTGCATCAGCGCGTCCTCGTTGCTGATGCAGGTCTCGAAGCGCTCCGGCCGCGGCCCCACCAGTCCGATCCTGGCTCCCACGAAGCCCCTGATGATGGAGCAGACGGCCACGAAATTCTCGATGTCGGCTTTGAAGCCGGCCTCCTCGGGGAAGAGGATGCCGCTGAAGAGGAAGGGTATCTTCCTGCGGTGCAGCCCTGAGGACACGGCCAGCGTGCCGCAGAAGGAGTCGGACCTGCGCCCGCCGTCGGCCGTGAAATCGCCCTCTTTAGTGCCGAAAAGCATAATGGGAGTATCGCGAAAGGCGGATGCAACGGCCAGCGCCGACACCTCGTCGCCGAAGGTCATGGTGCCGATGACCAGCCCGTCTATCTTCTCCTCACGGAACAGCTTTATGGCCTTATCGGCGTCGGAGTCGTCGCTAACCAGCCCGCCCGGCGTAAGCCTTG
The DNA here is from genome assembly GCA_041650115.1 of Dehalococcoidia bacterium. Taxonomy (GTDB): domain Bacteria; phylum Chloroflexota; class Dehalococcoidia; order GIF9; family UBA5629; genus CAIMUM01. The sequence goes on from JBAZLT010000171.1 coordinate 3,505, forward strand.
CGTCGGGTACAATGACCTTGAGGCCTTTGATCCTGGACAGGGCGTCCAGACACCTCTTGCGCATGCCGATGGCCCATTGCTCGTCGAAGGGATAGCGGTGAGCGGGGACGAAACCGATCTTAATATCCTGCATCTGATACATACCTGCCTTTCATCCGGTTGCCTGGCAGCGGTCGGCGCGGGTTGCGAACCATACTATAGAAGATGTTCCCGCTTGTCAATGCTCACATAATCATCCTTGACAACAACCTTCTTTATACCTATCATGGCTTGCGTTCCTGCATCAAAAATGGAGGTATGAAGATATGGACGGCCTGTTAATCGCGGCACTGGTCATTGCGGCACTGATTATTATTTATATAGTTATCTGTCTCAGCCTGAGAGATCGTCAGCTCAATCTGAGGTTCGATTTCAACAAGCTCAGGCAGGCGCCGCTGCGCTTCGGCAGGGACTTCCTGTGGGGCAGCGCCACGGCCTCCCACCAGATCGAGGGCGGCTGCGACAACAACAACTGGTACCAGTTCGAGTCGGCCGTCAACGAGCAGGGGCAGCCCCGCATACTGGACGGACAGAAGGCCGGACGCTGCTGCGACGCCTGGAACCGCTATAAGGAGGACGTGCAGCTGATCACGGCCATGGGGCACAACTCCTATAGATTCTCGGTCGAGTGGAGCAAGATCGAGCCGCGCGAGGGCCAGTTCGACGAAGCCGCGCTGGACCACTATGAGAAGGAGGTGGACGAGATGCTGGCCAACGGCATCGAGCCCATGCTCACGCTGCACCACTTCACCAACCCCAGCTGGTTCGAGGACAAGGGCGCTTTTTTACAGGACGATTCGCCCGCCGTTTTCACACGCTTCGCCGAGCGCGTGGTCAGGAAGCTGGCGCCCAAGGTGAAGTTCTGGTGCACCATCAACGAGCCGGCCATCTACGCGGTGCTGAGCTATTTCAGCGCCGAGTTCCCGCCGGCGCGCACGGACGCCAAACAGGCGGCCGTCGTCTACCGCAACCAGCTGCTGGCGCATACGTCGTGCTACAACGTGATCAAAAAGATCAGGCCGGATGCGCAGGTGGGGCTGGTGGTGCACGTGGCGCTGTTCGACCCCCCGCACCAGTGGAACCTGGTGGACCTGCTGATCGCGCGCATGCTCAACAACAATATGAACAACTCGCATTTCACCTTCCTGGTGGACGGAAGCTTCAGGT
>JBAZLT010000172.1:0-4672 GCA_041650115.1 Dehalococcoidia bacterium
CGGCAGGAAAGTTCTCGACCACGAGCCTGTATACGGCTTCTGCGCCCAGTTCGGGGTAGGCAACGGGCTCGATTCTTTTAATAGAGTGGGAAAGCAGGGCGCCTGCGCCGCCCACGGCAGCCATGTATACGGCCCGGGATTTCAGCATCTCCTTTTTAACAGCAGCAGACCTTCTGCCCTTGCCTATCATGCATTTCAGTCCATGCTCCAGCAACAGGGGAGTATATTTGTCCATACGGCTGCTGGTGGTGGGTCCTGCAGATCCTACAATACGGCCCGGACGTGCCGGTGTGGGGCCTGTGTAGTACACGGTCTGGCCGGCCAGTTTGAAAGGCAGGGCTGTTCCTGTTGACAGGGCCTCTGTGATCCTTTTGTGCGAAGCATCGCGTGCAGTCAGCATGCTGCCGGTCAATAACACGCTGTCGCCGCATTTCAGTGACCGAATAGCCTTATCAGATATGGGCAGGGCGATGCGTTTAAACTTCATTATTAAAGCACCGCTTCCTTGTGCCGCGAGCACCAGCATTGCATATTTACCGCCACCGGCATGCTGGCAATGTGGGAGGGGAAGGCTTCGATATGCACGGCCAGCGCCGTTACGTTGCCGCCGTACCCCATCGGACCGATGCCCAGTCTGTTTACTTTCGTGAGTATTCGCTTTTCAAGCGCTTTTATCTCGGGGTCCGGATTATGCGAGCCGGTCTTGCGTAGCAGGGCCTTCTTGGCCAGCAGCATGGTATGTTCGGTTGTCCCGCCTATGCCGATGCCGACTATCAAAGGAGGGCAGGCGTTGCTTCCACACTCGTCCACCAGGCTGACCACGTACTCTATAATGCCTTCGTCGCCCAGTGAGGGGGGCATAACCGTCAGCCTGGAGCAATTCTCTGCGCCTCCTCCCTTGGGCATAACGCGTATCCGCAGCTTATCGCCGGGAACGATCTCGCTATAAATAACGGCCGGGGTGTTGTCTCCGGTATTCTTCCTGGCTGAGAAGGGCCTGTGCACCATCGATTTGCGTAGATAACCCCTGGCATATCCCTTTTGCACTCCGAGGTTGACCGCCTCTGTGAGATCGCCACCTGCAATACGGACGTCCTGACCCAGCTCCATGAAAACCACCGCTGTACCCGTATCTTGGCAGACGGGCAGAAGGTTGTCTTCAGCTACGGCGACGTTCTCCAGCAGCGATTTAAGTGTCTGCCTGCCGAGAGGCGATTTTTCAACTCTGGCCGCGCGTCTTAAAGATGCAATGACATCCGGGGGAAGGTGAATACAGGCATCCTGGAAAAGCGAAGCGATGGTCTCCGTTACAGTGCGGCACTGGATTTTTCGCATAATACCCTCAAACGGGGGCCGGCCAAGATATTATCCTGCTGATTATATTACTTTTTAAGCTTTTCTATAATCGCTTCCGCGACCTGGGATGTTCCCGCGCTTGGCTCGTTGCGGTCCCTGCGCAGGTCGTAGGTAACGTTTTTACCCTCGGCTATGACGGCACTGATGGCGGCTTCCATCCTGTCGGCCGCGGAAGTCTCATCCAGGTATCTCAGCATGAGCACGGCAGACAGCATCTGCGCCATGGGGCTGACCTTGTTTAATCCGGTATATTTGGGTGCGCTTCCATGGGTTGGTTCGAATATGGCCAGCCCATCGCCGATGTTGGCGCCGGGAGCCAGGCCCAGGCCGCCCACCAGCCCGGCGCACAGGTCCGAAATAATATCGCCGTAGAGGTTGGGAAGCACTAGCGTGTCGAAACGCTGCGGATTACGAACCAGCTGCATGCACAGGGCGTCGACCAGCACCTCCTCATACTCTATCTCGGGATATCCTCTGGCCACCTCCCTGGCAGTCGAGAGGAACAGGCCGTCGGTGTACTTGAGGATATTGGCCTTTGTCACCGCCGATACCTTTTTACGCCCGTATTTGCGGGCATAGTCGAAGGCGTATTTAACGATGCGCCGTGTGCCCTGCTCCGAGATGGTCTTGATGCTGAACCCCGAATTTCTATCCAGGTTGCCTTTGAAGCTCTGCATTATCAGGTCGTAGAGTTTGGCGGCTTCGTCAGTGCCTCTGGCGAACTCAATGCCGATGTACAGGTCCTCGGTATTCTCCCTGACGATCACCAGGTCTATGTCCCTGTACAGAGTGGTCACCACTCCGGGATAACTCTTGCATGGTCGCAGGCAGGCGTAGAGGTCGAGCTGTTTGCGAAGTGCGACATTCACGCTGCGGAATCCCTTACCGATGGGAGTGGTCACGGGACCTTTAAGCGCGACCTTATTTTTCCGGATGGACTCGAGTGTTGCCTCCGGCAGCGGGGTACCGTACTTTTCAACGGCGGCCTCGCCTACGGTATGGACCTCCCAGTCGAATTTGACTCCGGTGGCCTCCAGTACGCTGACCGTAGCCCTGGTGATTTCCGGGCCGATGCCGTCTCCGGGTATCAATGAAATACGATAAGTCATTTTTTAAGCAAACCTCTTGTTCATAGCTTCAAGTCACCGTGTTTATTGATATAAGGGATCAGACCGCCCTCGTTTAAAATGGACAGCATGGCGGGTGGTATCTTTGTAAAGCTGTATGTCTCGTTTTTGGCGATATTGCGGATGATGCCCTCATCAAGGCTGATTTCGAGGTTATCTCCGTCTGCGATACCGTCTGTCGGGCATATCAGCACAGGCAGGCCCTGGTTGATGGCATTGCGGAAGAAGATGCGTGCGAATGATTTGGCCAGTATAGCGCTAACACCCGCCATTTTTATGACCAGCGGCGCGTGTTCGCGGCTGGAACCCAGGCCGAAGTTGGAGCCGGCCACGATGAAGTCCCCCGGCTTTACCAGTTTGACGAAGTCCGGATTGGCATCTTCCATGGCATGCTTGGCCAGCTCGGGCAGGTTACTGCGCAGATGAGCATACTTTCCCGCGATGATCAGGTCGGTGGATATATCGTCGCCAAATTTAAACGCCCTGCCTTTGAGAGTGGTCGGCCTCATAGCGCCTCCCTCGGATCTGTTATTCTGCCCGTAAGGGCTGATGCTGCGGCTGTGGCGGTGCTTGAAAGGTATATGAGCCCCTCAGGATTGCCCATGCGCCCTTTGAAGTTGCGGTTGGCGGTGGACAGGCATACCTCGTTGTCTCCCAGCGCGCCCTGGTGCAATCCCAGGCACCCGGCGCATCCTGGCGGCAGGATAATGCCGCCGGCCTCGATGATGGTCTGGATGAAACCGGCCTTAATGGCGTCGGAGTAAATTTGCCGTGAGGCCGGGCACACGATCAGTCTGACCCCCGCGTGTACTTTCTTGTTCTTGAGTATTGAAGACGCTTCAGCCATGTCCTCCAGCCGTCCGTTGGTGCAGGTGCCGATGAACACCTGGTTAACTTTGATATTGCTCAGCGATTTCGCTGTTGCGTTATTGTCAACCGTGTGCGGTCTTGCCACCGTTGGCTCCAGGCTGTTCGCCTCGACTTTGATGGTGCGCTCGTAAGCTGCGTCGGCGTCTGCCGCGAGAGCGGTGTAATCATTTTCGCGTCCCTGCTTCTTCAGGTATTCGCGCGTGATGCGGTCCGAGGGGAAAAGCCCTACCTTGGCGCCTGCTTCTATTGCCATATTGGAGACCGTCAGCCTCTGCCACATGGGCATGGAATCGACTGCGTTTCCTGTGAATTCCAAAGCTTTGTACGTGGCTCCGTCCGCTCCTATCAGCCCGATCAGGTGCAGGATGAGGTCCTTGGCGCCCACGCCCCTGGAGAACTTTCCCGCTACATGGATGCGTATTGTCTCCGGCACCCTGAACCAGGTCTTGCCCAGCGACATGGCTACCGCCACATCGCTCGAGCCCATTCCAGTCGCAAAAGCTCCCAGAGCGCCGGCCGTCACCGTGTGAGAATCAGCGCCCACGATGACATCGCCCGGGCGGGCCAGTTTTTCTGCCACTATCTGGTGGCATACACCGCAGCCGGCGTCGAACAGCAGGCAGCCTGTCTCGGCGGCGAACTCCCTGATGAAAGCATGATCATTTGAGAGCTGCCGGCTGGGGCTGGGGCTGGCATGATCGATGAAAAGAGCGGTCCTCGAGGGCGAGGCCAGCGTCTGTTTCTTGCCCGATTTGAACTGCCGTATGGTGAGCGGGCCTGTTGTATCCTGCACGAATACCAGGTCGACTGAGGATATGACGATGTCCCCGGCCTGCGCATCACTGCCGGATTTACTGCTCAAGATCTTTTCACTGATAGTTTTACCCACGTATTTCAACTCCGCAGTAAGACAAAATGAAGGATATCAGAGTGAACATTTTAGCATAGTTGCACTGCATTTGGATAAGGGCTCGTCACCGTGCCTGCGGCACATGGTAAAATACACGTGCATATATACAAGGAGAGGTTATCAAGCAGGCACTTGATATTGCAGGTTATAAGAAAATGGAGTTTGCTTGACCATGTGCTCACATGTAACGATGCGCTGCGGTAGCAGTGTATTCAGTTGGGGTGATCGCACCTACATTATGGGGATTATCAACCTTTCTCCCGATTCGTTTTCTGGTGATGGACTGGAATCGATGGACGAGGCCCGACTGAGAGCGTTGAGGATGGTGCAGGAAGGGGCTGATATTATCGATGTCGGCGGCGAGTCGACAAGGCCGGATTCCAATCCTGTATCAGCTGATGAAGAGATA
>JBAZLT010000173.1:0-4650 GCA_041650115.1 Dehalococcoidia bacterium
TAGGCTGGGCATCAAGTCTTATCAACGCCGAGATACTGCGCCAGGCGATAAAAGTATCGGGCGGTGATGCGCTGGCCAAGGGAGACGCAAATGCGTGGTCGCTGGCTGAGAAAAACGGCTTTATGAACGTCAAGGGTTATGACGTGGAAGGTTTGCACGGCCCGGTTGATTTCTCCAATCCGGTGGACAAACGCGGCTCTAAATCCGTGAAGATATTCCAGATCCGCGACGGCCAGATGGTTTCCCAGACAGGATGGGTGGACGCTCCCAACATCCTCTACGAGAATTACGACTGGTTCGGAAAATAGAATAGTTCGGCTTCAGCAATGTTGAAATTGAATAACATTGAGGTTTCCTACCTCAATGTAGTTAAGGTGCTGCACGGCATCTCCATCTCGGTGGACGATGGCCTGGTGGTTGCGCTGCTGGGCGCCAACGGCGCCGGCAAGACTACCACGCTCAAAGCCATATCAGGGCTTCTGCGCATCGAAGAGGGAGAGATAACAGACGGAACGATCGAGTGGGACGGAGTCAGGATCGACCGCAAGAATGCTGTCGATATCGGCAAGCTTGGCATCGTGCAGGCCCTTGAGGGGCGCCGCGTTTTCGAGCATCTGAGCGCGGAGGAAAACCTGCTGGTGGGCGCGTTTTCGCGTCGCAGCGCTCAAAAGGTAAAAGCAGACCTGAAGATGGTCTATAACTATTTCCCACGCCTGGAAGAGCTCAAGAAGAATACAGCAGGGTACCTTTCAGGAGGGGAACAGCAGATGCTGGTGATCGGCAGAGCAATGATGGCGGCGCCACGCCTCATGATGCTGGACGAGCCTTCGCTGGGCCTGGCCCCCATGGTGGTCGAGCAGATATACGACATCATACGCAAGTTCAACAAGGAACGCAGCACCTCGATATTGCTGGTAGAGCAGAACGTAAGGGTAGCTCTCAATACCGCTCATTACGGGTACGTCATGGAAAACGGGCGCGTTGTACTGGACGGCTCGGCTGATTACCTGAAGGGACGGGAAGATGTGAAGGAATTTTACATCGGTATCTCCGCATCAGGTGAAAAGAAGAGCTACAAAGAGATAAAGCACTATAAGCGACGCAAACGATGGCTTTAAGCGGAATGCCCCGGGAAATTGCTTGAATTTATCCCTCGCCGAGGTAGGCAGCGATCACCTTCTGGTCCTGTGCTATCTCGGCTGGGGTGCCGTCGGCGATTTTGCGCCCGAAATCCAGCACCACGATACGGTCTGCAATGTCCATGACCACTCCCATATCATGCTCAATCAAAACGATTGAGTCGACGCCGTCGCGCAGCACCGGCGTGGCGGGATATGTATCACCCTGACCCTCGAATATATCGTAGATAAAGCGCGCGATGTCCTCTTTCTCCTCCAGGTTCATGCCGGCCATCGGCTCGTCCAGCAGTATCAAACGCGGCTCCAGGGCCAGCGCCCTGCCCAGTTCCACCCTCTTCCTCAATCCATAGGGTAGCGAGCCCACAATCGACTTGCGGATATGCTCGATTTCCAGGAAGTCTATGATATCCTCGACCGTCTTCCTGTGCTCGATCTCCTCGCGGTGCGCCGGTCCAAAATAGAGGAAGGTACTAAAGATGTTCTGCTTCATCAGCACATGCCGGGCGGCCATGATATTATCCAGGGTGCTCAGCCCTGAATATAGCTCGATATTCTGAAAGGTGCGGGCTATGCCCATGCGGGCAATGCGGTCCGATCTGATACCGTTTATCTTTCTGCCATTAAATCTTATCTCGCCCTTCTGCGGTTTATAGAAGCTGTTGATGCAGTTGAGCAGGCAGGTTTTGCCCGCACCATTAGGACCGATGATAGCAAGTATCTCGTTCTTGCGGATATCGAGGTCGATATCGGTGAGGGCTCTCACTCCCCCGAACCACAGGGAAAGCCCCCTGATGCTGAGGACGGTCTCTTTTTCAGTCATTATCAATAAAGTCAATCACGCATTATTATTTAGCATTAGTGCGATTGAAGATGTATGTTACCATTAAAGTAGTATCGATTTAAAGTCCCGACCGGGCTTTAACGCATTCTTTGATGCATGTTCACGGTCCACTGCTGTTTGAAAGAACTGCAAACACGATTTCTTTTATCATAGATTTAAGTGAAGGAGATAATCAATGAAGAAATCCAGCCCTGTGAGTATTTTTAAGAACAAGGTGGCGATAATTACCGGGGCCGGTTCCGGCATCGGGAAAGGGCTTGCTGAAGAGTTGGCCAGCCGTGGGGCGTACATGGTGATATCAGATATAAATACCGAAAGAGTACAAAGGGTTGCAGATGACATTGTTCGGTCGGATGGTAACGTCAACGCCTTAGAACTGGATGTTTCCGACTACACTGCCGTTAAAAAGATGATCGATAACACGGTAGCAACTCACGGTCGAATCGACTACGTCTTTAACAACGCCGGAATTGCTATCGGCGGCCCCGCCAAAGATTTCTCAATAGACGATTGGCGAAATGTCATCAATGTCAATCTTAACGGAGTTGTTTATGGCGTCGCTGTTGCTTATCCCATAATGGTCAATCAGGGCTTCGGCCATATCATTAATACAGCCTCAATCGGAGGGCTGGCTCCATTACTTGGAATAGCCAGCTATGTGACCAGCAAATACGGCGTTGTCGGACTCTCCAATGCATTGCGCATCGAAGGTGCCCACCACGGGGTTAAGGTAAGCGTCGTATGTCCCGGGTACGTCAGGACATCCATATTCAATGACAGTAAAAATATCAATATCGATAGGCAAAATCTCAAGCCGTTTCCGGACAGGATGGGAGTTACCTCCGAAGAATGTGCAAAGATGATTCTGAGCGGCGTGGAACGCAACGATGCTTTCATCGTAGTGACAGCGTTTGCAAAATTCCTGTGGGCTTTAAATCGCATAAGCCCCGATCTGGTTATCGGGATAATGAAAAGACAGTACGGCAAAGCTGTAGAAAAAGGGATAATTAAATAATCCGCCGGCCGTCAGTCATCATCTCCCGGCCAGAAAGTGATTAAACTGGCCGGGAGATAACACGAATATTCTGCTATTTATTCAGCCGATACCTGGTCGCTGCACCTTTCGCTATCTGCAGCATAGTACTTTGAGTTGATAATAAAAAAGATCACCGCTAACGCAAGGGCGGGAAGAGTCAGGAGGAATCCATTCTTCAGCCCTATGGCTCCTCCTCCCGAAGCATCTGAAATAAGACCTACTATCCAGGGCCCGAGAGCCATGCCCACAAAATAGTAGAACGTATATGCCAGTCCGTAGCCAGTGGCCCTGAATTTGATGGGTATGACATCAGTGTTAAGCGTAGTTATTAGTGCGGGATTCATACAGACTACGAATGATTGTATAGCCAGTATAACTATGAAGATCGGCAGAGGACCTCCAAATGCAACCAGCAATGCACACGTAAGTATCAGGTTCAGAGCTTGCATTATGACCATCATATATGCCCTGCCTGTTTTATTGCGTTTTTGCCACGTGTCCGCCAGCCAACCGGCTAAAGGTGAACTGATCAACGTTAACAAAAATGCTGCACCGCTGATAGCTCCGGCCTGAGCCGCATCCATGTTGTAGCCTCTCATCAGAAACGAGGGTAACCATCCTATAACGTAAAATAGTATAACTGGAAGAACATCTGTCCAAGTAATGTAAACGTGAATGCTTTGATTTTAAAAAGTCTGATCCATTCACCCAGGTACTTTTTATTGAGTGCGGTTTCTCCCTTATCCTTAACAGTGGCATAGTCTTTGAGGAAAAAAGCCAGTATACCGAAGATAATTCCCGGTATCGCAAAATAGTAGAAAGCCATTCGCCAATCGCCGGTTTTTGTGGCAATCAGTCCACCCAGTATTAAACCTGCTACGGCACCTAAAGCCGGGCCCACACCGAATATTCCGAGTACTTTCCCCCTTTGCTCCTTGGAAAAAACCACCGAGAGCCATGACGCCCCACCCGTAGCATAACCAGCTTCTCCTATTCCTACGGCACCACGTGCAATAATTAATTGAATGAATTTGGTACACAAGCCTGTTGCAAACGTACCGATGCTCCAGATTATAGCTAACAGACCTATTGTTTTACGACGGCTCCAGCGTTCTATCACGAAAGACATGGGTATCGATAACAGTCCTACGCCCACATTAAAAGAAGACTGTACCAATCCTACTTCCGTGTCGTTCAGTCCGAGAGCAATTTTCATTGGTTGTAAAACTGCCGCAAGGACATAGCGGTCCGCGTAATTCAGGAAAAAAAGCACAGTAAGAACAACGAGTATATAGATTGCCTGTGCTCTGCTTACCTGATATTTATTACTCGTGTCAGTGACCATTCCCATATTTACTCCCCCCTATCAACTAATTTGACACTATTTCCTTTGTGCTGTATTTAAATCAAATCTATAATTTCCTCCTAATCAGTGAATTGGCGTCAGCCTCCATACAGGATTCTCCCCTCTGGTTCCTAACAGTCCATTTGCAGGTCACGACGCCACGCTCAGGACTTTTAGTCTCTTTCTTCGCCGTTATTTCCTCTTCAAGATGTATCGTATCCCCGATCCTTGTGGGATTAATAAACTTCAGGCTTGAAATTCCCAGGAAAGCAATGATTGTATCCTCGAT
>JBAZLT010000174.1:0-4638 GCA_041650115.1 Dehalococcoidia bacterium
GCCTCGGACTGAAAAAAGGCGACGTCGTCTGCATCATAGGGGACAACGAGCCGGAGTGGTTCTGGGGGGAGTTTGCAGTGCAGGCCGCGGGAGGCGTGGCCACCGGCGCCTTCGTGGACTCCATCCCCTCCGAGCTGAAATACATTGCCAACCATTCGGGCGCCAGGTTCGCGCTGGTTAACGACCAGGAGCAGACCGATAAATTCCTGGAGATATGCGACGAGCTTCCCTTACTGCAGAAGATTATCTACTGGGACCCCAAGGGGCTGGGAAACTATGATGATGCGCGCCTGCTCAGCTACGATGCTGTGATGAAGCTGGGCGCAGCTCATGAACGGAGCGCACCCGGCCTTTTCGAACGGAATTTATCTGAAGGACGGCCTGACGATACCGCTTTTATCTATTACACTTCCGGTACGACCGGCCTGCCCAAAGGGGCTATCCTGACACACAGGGCACTGGTCAACACAGCGCGCGGATTTGTCAGCGTTTATCCTCTGGACAGCAAAGACGACCTCGTCTCAAATTTCCCGGCGGCCTGGGTGGGCGACAGCTATTTCGCCACCATCCCCCACCTTCTGACCGGGGCGCGCCTGAATTTTGCCGAGGAGCCGGACACCATTGCCGAGGATACCCGTGAGGTGGGCCCCGATTTCGCCATATACGGGCCGCGCCAGTGGGAAAGCCTCGTGAGCGAAATACAGGTCAAGATTACCGACGCGCATCCGCTAAAACGATTTTTCTACCGACTGCTGATGCCTGTGGGATATAAAATGGCGGAGTTCAAATTCGATGATGAAAAACCGGGGCCATTCTGGAGGACACTCTACCGGCTGGCGCACCTGATGCTGCTCAGGCCGCTTAAAGACCGCCTGGGACTGAGCAATGTACGTTTTGCCGTAACCGGCAGCTCGGTGCTCAGCCTGGATACATTCAAACTGATCCATGCCCTCGGAATCGAACTGAGGCAGACCTATGCCAGCACGGAGGCCGGATTCATCTCATCGCATACAAAAGGAGATATAGATTTTCAGAGCGTGGGACGGCCCGCGCTGGGAGTCGAGGTCCGGGTGTCTGGAGAGGGCGAACTGCTGGTCAGGAGCGATTGCACTTTCACAGCATACCTGGGCGAGCCGGAAAAAACCGCCAGGATAAAAAAGGACGGCTGGGTGCATACCGGTGATGCTGTAAACATCAGCGATAAAGGCCACCTGATATTCCTGGACAGGCTGGAGCACATGGGCAGCCTGATCAGCGGCGCCAGATATGCCCCGCAATATATCGAGGGCAGGCTGCGCTTCAGCCCTTATATCAAAGATGCCATGGTGATAGGCGGCAAGGACAAGTCCTTCGTCGCGACTATGATCAATATCGACTTTGCCATGGTGGGCAAATGGGCGGAGCGCAACGGCATAACCTATACCACCTTCGTAGACCTCTCACAGAAAAAGGAGGTGGCCGACCTGATAAGGAAGGACCTGCTGCGGGTCAACAGCTACCTGCCTGAGCTTTCCAGGGTGAAAAGGTATATGCTGTTGCATAAGGAGTTCGATCCCGATGAATCCGAGTTGACCAGGACACGCAAACTCAGGCGCGAGTTCATGGAAGTGCGCTATAAACCCGTTATAGACGCCATTTACGGTGGTGAAGATTCGCTCAAAGTCGACGCCTCGGTGACCTACCGGGACGGGAGAAAGGGCAATGTCTCCACCTTAATAAGGATCTGGGATATCTGATATGGAACAGTTGTTGCAGTACACGCTGACCGGCCTGGCGGTGGGAATGATCTATGCTCTCATCGCGCTGGGATTTGCGCTCATCTGGAAATCGAGCCGCGTGGCCAACCTGGCGCTGGGTCAGCTGGTGCTCATCTGTTCCTGGTTTGCCTACAGCACACTGGTCGATTTCAAACTCCCGCTGTGGGCGGGCATACTCCTGACCATTCTGTTTGCCATATTCCTGGGCTGGATGATCGAGCGGTTCACTCTGCGTCCCATGATCGGTCAACCGATACTTTCCCTCATCGCGGTCACACTGGGCATCGGGTATTTTCTGGAGGGAGTGGTGACAATGGCCTGGCCGATCAGCATCGCCAGGCTGCCGGTGCTCTTCCCCCAGGAGCCGGTGACTATCGGCACCGCCGTCATATCGCAGGAGTACCTGTGGGCGGCGGGGATTTCGATTATCCTTTTCATACTGCTCTCGCTGTTTTTCAAATTCCACAAGATGGGAATCGCCATGCGGGCCAGCGCTGACGACCAGCTGGCGGTGCAGGCCTGCGCCGTGCCCATCACCAGCATCTTCTCCATGTCCTGGATCTTTGCCTGCGTGGTGGCGGCCATAGGCGGGATATTGATATCAAGCATCGGCGGCATTACTAATGCCCTGGTTGAGACAGGGTTCAAGTCTTTCTCAGTGGTGATACTGGGAGGCCTCGACTCTTTCATAGGCTGCATGGTGGCCGGGCCTATCATCGGACTGTGCGAGAATGTGGGCGCCGGCTATCTGACGCCGCTGCTGGGCCCCGGCATCAAGGAGTTGATCCCGTTCGTTATCATCATAATTGTTATGCTGATCAAGCCTTACGGGCTCTTCGGCGAAGAGAGAATAGAGAGGATATAGGCGATGAGTTTGCCCTGCGGTATACGTAATTACTCATATAATACGGATACGGCCATCATACGCACTAAAACGCAGTGGGTGCTGTTGGTCCTCTTCCTGATATTGCTGGTTACCATGCCTCTTTACCTTCCCAGGTCCGGTCTTGAAGTAATGAACCTGATGGGCATCACCGTCGTCTCCATCATCGGCCTCAACATATTAATGGGCTATTGCGGACAATTGTCCATCGGGCATGCGGGATTTATGGCGGTGGGCGCCTATACCACGGCGATACTTAGCAACAGCCTGGGGCTTCCCTTCCTGGCATCCATGGTTCTCTCCGGCCTCTCGGCCGGTCTGGTCGGCCTGTTATTCGGCATGCCCTCGTTGAGGGTCAAGGGATTCTACCTGGCTATAACCACGATCGCTGCCCAATTCATTATTATATGGATACTCAACCACTGGACCGATATGACGCGGGGGGCAATGGGCATGAGTGTCCCAATAGCCGAGATCGGTCCACTGAAGCTCAACAGCGAGACCGATCAATTCTATCTGATCATGTCGATCGCGGCACTGAGCGTATTGTTCGCCACCAACCTGGCCAGGGGCCGCATCGGCAGGGCCTTCATCGCAGTAAGGGATAACGACCTGGCGGCAGAGGTGATGGGGATCAACGTATTCGCCTACAAGCTGTTGGCCTTCTTCCTGGGATGCTTCTTCGCCGGCATCGCCGGGTCGCTGTACGCCCAGTATCGCGGCAACATCACGCCGGAAGATTTTACATTTGTACAATCCATACTTTATATAGGCATATTGATCATTGGCGGACTGGGGACCGCCATCGGGCCGATACTGGGAGTGGTCTTCATAAGGCTGCTTGAGCAACTGGTGCTGTTTTTATCTCCCGTGATCGAGCAGACCTTTAGCGGGCTGCCGACAGGATTCGCCACCGGTCTTAGCCCGATGATCTTCGGGCTGGTCATGATTGTTTTCCTGATCTTCGAGCCGCACGGACTGGCGCACCGCTGGCAGCTGTTCAAGGCCTCGTACAGGCTTTGGCCGTTCTCCTATTAACAGCTTAACTATGAAATAACGTACTGAAACATCACATAACAGAAAAGAAGGAGGTTACTGTGAGAAGAAGCAAGGCAACAATTCCTATGGCCGTGCTGCTACTTGTGGCTCTGGCCGTCTCCGTCCTGCCCGGCTGCACCACCACACCCGCTGCTCCCCAGGGTGCAAAGACAATCAAACTGGGCCTCAGCGTCCCCTTTACCGGCGCGGCCGCCGAGAAAGGGGCTCCCATCGGCCAGGGCCAGCTCGATGCGTTCAAGTACATTAATGACGAACTGGGCGGTGTTGAGGGGTACAAGATAGACCCGGTATGGTACGACACCAACTATGATGCAGCCAAGGCCACCACCATCGTGAAAAAACTGATGGACGATGGCTGCGCGTTCTTTACAGTGGTATCGTCCAAGGATATGAACGCTTCCAAGGAAGCTGCCAACAGGGCAGGCTTCCCCGGCATGGTGTGCTTCAGTTCCCCGTCGCTGACGCATCCCCCTGCTCATATCTACGCACAGCTTCCGGACTATGGCGATGACTGGGGCGCCTTCGCCAGGTATTACCTTCAAAGCATCTGGAAGGGAGAGGGCAAACCTAAAATGGCCCTCATGCTGCTGAACAACTCAACCGGCTATGGCGTTAGAGATGCTGCGCGGGCGGCTGCCGACGACCTGGGTATCGACATTGTGGCCGTCGAGGAGCATACCGCGACCACCATATCCGAGACCGATGCACTGACCAGGATCAAGGACAAGAATCCGGATGTGCTCTTTATATCCAGCACCCCGGCGCCGACAGCGGTCATCCTGAAGAATGCCTATGATCTCAAAATGATCCCGGGGATGACCGTTGGATGCGCACATGCCAGCTTCACCAAGGCATTAATCGATCTGGCCGGCAAGGATGTCACACAGGAAGTCTACGGAGTATACCCCACGGTCAACTGGGGAGACAACGTGCCCGGCA
>JBAZLT010000175.1:0-4594 GCA_041650115.1 Dehalococcoidia bacterium
TAAAATGTCGAAAAACAAGCCGCGCAACAAGGCACTGCTCTGCTGGATCTGCATCATCGTCTGCCTGCTGTCCTTCGCCGCTGCCTTGCTGCTCAACCTCTGGTGGCTGTTCTTCATCGTAATATTCTGCCAGTTCTCATTTATACCGGTGCAGCACACCGCCAGCCAGGAGCTGGTTCCCTTCTATCAGCGCGCCACCGCCTACGGCGCCTATATTTTCACCATGTTCTTCTTCGGCGGACTGTGGGGTCCGGCTATTACCGGCGCAATCTCGGATGCCTCCAACCTTCAGGTGGCATTCTGGGTCAATGGCGCCATTCTTCTGATCGCTTCCTTCGGTTATCTGATCATGTACAAATGGTTCGATGCCGATTATTATAGCGCCAGGAAGAAGGAGGAAGGTGTAGAAGTTCAGGCGGCTTAACACACGTTAGCAACCCGGCCGGCCAGCCTTGTTAGGAGGCTTGCCGGCCGGTGTCATGCAATAAAAACAAGGAGTGATCATGGTACAAGCACTGGAAGGCTTAAAAGTCATCGACATTTGCCGTGGATACCCGCCCGCCTTCGCCGCCATGCACCTGGGCGATTTCGGCGCGGACGTGATCAAGGTCGATCCCGTGGGATATACCCTGGCGCTGCCCATGGAAGCAGCCGCACAGACGATGTCCGCCTACACCTTCATCGACCGCAACAAGCGCAGCATCAAGCTCAACCTGAAATCGGAGCAGGGGAAAGAGGTCATTTATAAACTGATTAAAAAGATGGACATCCTGGTGGAGAACTCACGTCCGGGCACGATGGAGAAGCTGGGAATAGGCTATGACACACTGAAAGAGATCAATCCACGCCTCATCTTCTGCGCGGTAAGCGGATACGGCCAGACCGGCCCCTACCGGGATATCGTCGGCCACGATGCCAATTTTATGGCAATCGGCGGAGCGCTCAGCCTGATCGGCCCCAAAGACGGGCCGCCCTGCTACCCCAGCAACATGGTGGCGGATTTCGCGGGCGCGGGACTGCACCCCCTGATTGGCATATTGATCGCCCTGCAGGCCAGGGAGAGGACGGGCAAAGGCCAGCTGGTCGACATCGCCTACCTGGACAGCGTCTTCTCGCTGATCTCCTTCGATGCCACCATGTATATGGTGTCGGGAGAGAAACGAAGGCGCGGCCTTACACCACAGACCGGCGGCGATCCGCATTGCTCGGCCTATCTGACCAAGGATGGAGAGTATGTCGCCATCCAGTTCATAGAGACGCCCTTCTGGAAGAATTTCTGCGAGGATATCGGCCGGCCCGACCTGATACCGCGGCAATGGCCTAAAGACGAGAACGACCGCCAGGAGATGTTCAAAATATTGAGGGAGGTCTTTCTCACAAAGACGCGCGATGAGTGGTGGGAATGGGCCAAACAGAGGCAGGTGTTCCTGGGCCCGGTACTGTATGTTGAGGAAGCTATGGAGGACCCGCAGCTGAAAAGCCGGCAGATGATCATGGATAAAGAGCATCCCGTGCTGGGCAAGATCAAGCAGCTGGGCAACCCGCTCAAACTGTCCGACACCCCGGCTCAGTTCAACCGGTACTGCCCGCTGCCGGGAGAGCATACCGATGAGGTACTGCGGGAGATCGGATATGGCGGTGCCCAAATAGAAGAATTGAGAAAAACCAAAGCCGTGGAGTAAAACGGCTATAAATGTGGAGGTACCGATATGTTAAATGGAGTAAGAGTCATTGACGCAGGAGGCTGGGGCGTCGGGCCGATCGCCTGCTGCCTGCTGGGGGCCCTGGGGGCCGACGTAATACGCTTCGAGCCCCCCAAGCTGGACGGGCTGTACCACGCAGGCACCATGCAGGGCGGCGCCGGCACGGCCTATATCACGGCACATTTCAATGAGCGCAACATAATCCTCGACCTGAAAAAGGAGGAGGACAGGGAGCTTGCTCTGAAAATAGTCGCCACGGCGGATGTCATCATAGAGAACCATCCGCCCGGAACTATGGCGAAGCTGAAATTCGATTATGAAAGCGTCTGCAAAGCCAATCCCAATATCATATATTGTGCCAGCTCCAGCTATGGCGCCACCGGGCCGCTGGCAAATTCGCCCAGCAACGATCCGCTCATGCAGCTGGCGTCGGGTTTTGCCAGCCTGAACGGGCCTCCGGGCAGCCAGGGCGAGATGTTCCGCTATGTCGCCTCGGTCGACTTCACCACCAGCCTCAACATCGTCCAGTCAGTGCTGCTGGCGCTCGTGGCCAAGCAGACGACGGGTCGCGGCCAGAAAGTAGAAATGTCCCAGCTTGAAGCTACGCTGGCCCTCCAGACCACCAGAATCTCCGAGTATTTCGCGACGGGGAAAAGCCCCATGCCCATGGGAACAGCCAATCCCCTGATCGTGCCGTCACAGGCTTTCAGGACATATGACAACAGGTATATCAATGTGAGCATCTACCGTGAGGAGTTCTGGCCCAGGCTGTGCAAAGCGCTGGCGCTGGCTGATCTCGAAAAGGATCCCAGGTTCGCCACCAATGCGGACCGCGTCAAGCACAGGGAGGAGCTCATACCGTTACTTGAGGAAAAGTTCGCAGTAGAGCCGGCCAGGTGGTGGATCATACTGCTGCGCCGCAACGGCGTGCCGGTCGGACCAATAAACACGGTGGACGAGATATATAACGATCCCCACATCAGGGAAAACAAGATGATCGTCAAATACAATACCATGTGGGGTCCGGCACTCTTCAGCAACTTCCCGCTGAAGTTCAGCGATCCGCCCAGACCGATCAAGATCACCGGTCCGGTCAAGCCGGACAAGAATAGAAAGGAAATTCTTGCGGAGATCTCCGGCAAGGCCGGAAAAGGCAAGAGTAAGCGATAGGAGGCAGAAACATGACACCTCTCAAAGGAATAAAAGTGCTGGACTTAAGCCAGGAGATAACGGGTCCGTTCTGTTCGATGCAGCTCAGCGATGGCGGCGCCGAGGTCATCAAGGTGGAGCCTGTCGACGGAGATTGGACGCGTAAACTGGGCGAGAAGATCAAGGGCGAAAGCTCGCTTTTCATGTCATTGAACCGCGGCAAGAAGGGCATAGCGCTCAACCTGCAGGAAGCAAAAGGCCGCGATATCGTGCTCAAGCTGGCTAAAAAGGCCGATGTTTTGATCGAGGATTTCGGGCCTGGCCGGGCTGAAGAGATGGGTATCGGTTACGACCGGCTGTCCAAAGAAAACCCCAAACTGATATACTGCGCGATCTCGCCCTTCGGCACCGTCGGACCTTACGCAGATTACCCGGCTTCGGAGCTTGAAATCCAGAGCATGGCGGGCTTTCAGTGGTTCCTGGGTGAGACTGGCGGGGAGCCGGTGCGTCTGGGTGTGGATATGGCAGGCACAACCGGCGGCATCTGGTCGTTTATCGGTATCCTTTCGGCCCTTTTCAACCGCAAGGCAAGCGGCAAAGGCCAGAAGATCGACAGCTCGCAGTTCCTCAACATGATCATGATGTACACCTATATTATCACCGCCCACCATAACCCGGACCTGCCGGGTGGCTGGCACTTCACAGGGCCGTTCGACCACCAGGAAAACGGCTATAAAACGCTGGACAGGGCCTTGATGTTCGGCATGCCCATCGATGCGGAAAAGGCGCAGAAGGGCTGGGAGGAGTTCTGCAGGAAGGTCGGACTGGATGCCCTGCTTGAGGACCCCTACTTCAGGGAGAAGGGCATGAAGATGATCGGCATCGGCAGGGATGCGCAGGAGTTCAAACCTGTCATCGAGCCGGCCCTTGAGAACAAGACCGCCGCCGAGATCAAGGCCATCGTGGAAGGCGTGGGCGGCTACAGCGCCGTTTTCAAGACCGTGGAGGACATACTGGGCGAGCCGCAGGTGGCTGCGGTCGACATGGTACAGGAGCTGGACCACCCGGTCGCGGGCAGGATAAAGACCATAGGTATCCCCTGGAAGTTGAAGGACACACCTCTCAAGATGCAGGGACCGCCTCCCACGCTGGGACAGCACACGGATGAGGTGCTCAAGTCCATAGGATATGACGCCAAAGAGATCGGCGCACTCAGGGGCTCAAAGATCGTCGCTTAATAAATTGGAGGAATAAAACATGATTGTTGATGCTCATACCCATTTCTGGTTCAAGGGCTTTATGCCGACGGCGTTCCACCGCAATACGGCCGAGGAATGGGCCAAGAAAGAGGCGGGCCGCAAGCCG
This sequence comes from Dehalococcoidia bacterium, assembly GCA_041650115.1. Lineage (GTDB taxonomy): Bacteria > Chloroflexota > Dehalococcoidia > GIF9 > UBA5629 > CAIMUM01. The sequence goes on from JBAZLT010000175.1 coordinate 4,218, forward strand.
GAGATGATACTTCCCAAGATCGAGGAGGGAGTTACAGATCCCGACGGAACGGAATATATAGCCAATATGGACAAGGCCGGCGTGGACGCCAGCATCATCATGATGACCGATTTCGGCACTTACTGGACCGGTGAAGAGCCTGCCGTTCCCTACGCGGAGCAGGTCGTGCTTTTCGGCGAGTTTCAGAAGAAATATAAGGGCAGGCTATACGTTTGCGCCTATGTGGATCCACGACGGCCTGACTGCGCCAAGATCATGACCAAGGCCGTCAAGGAATGCGGATTGAAGGGCTGCGGCGAATTCACCACCAAGAGCCTGCTGGTTAACAGCGACGAGGCCAAGCCGCTGGTGAAAGCATGCGCCGACCTGGATATACC
>JBAZLT010000176.1:0-4573 GCA_041650115.1 Dehalococcoidia bacterium
GCTCATCGTGCTGTACCTCCTTTCACGGCTTTGAAACCGGGCGCGGCGCTTATCGCTCCCGTGGGGCAGTGCTCGATGCAGATGCCGCAGTCCCGGCAGGCTTCGGAGGTCAGTGGCTGATCGAATCCCGTAACCACCTTGGACCTGAAGCCGCGGTATCCGATGCTGAGTATATTTTTATGGGCGATCTCGGCGCAGGCCCGCACGCATTTGCGGCAGAGTATGCACTTGGAGAGGTTGCGCACTACGTAGGGATTGCCCTCCTCGGCTGGATAGAATCTTGGCGATCTCACGTTGAAACGGGGGGCGCCCACCTGGTAATCCGAGGCCAGGTTATGCAGGGCGCAGTTCTCCGCATTGGTGTCGTTCACGCAGTCGCCGGTATGGGCGGTGAGCATCAGCTCCACTATCACTCTGCGGGCCGCTACAACCCTGGGTGAGTGAGTCTGCACCACCATGCCGTTGGCTGCGGGGGTATGGCAGGCGCCCATCAGCGTCCTCGAGCCCTCCACCTCCACCACGCAGACGCGGCACACGCCGGTGGGGACCAGGCCTTTAATATGGCAGAGCGTGGGTATCGTTATGCCGTGTGCCGTGGCCGCCTCTAAAATGGTAATACCCTGGCGAACCTTCAGCCACTTTCCATCGATACTGATATTAACGTTACTCATCTGCAACCCCCCATTGACCACGAAGATAACTGATTAATAGAAAAGGATATTTATATATTTCAAAAGCAAATGGCAATGCACAAACTACACGATCAAGGAATATATAGGAGAAAATGCGGGGATCTGCGCAGGCCATTAAATTCCACAGCTACCTCCCTGTTAAATAAAATGAAACAAATTCATTATAGTATTTTTATCAGCTTTGTCAATAGGAATTTTGATGCATAAGATGTTGCAGGCTGGCCACGTATACAGGTACTCGGTATGGTCTTCCTTTGGGCTCTCAGGTCTATAAGGTAATTCATGGGTAAAATCCTGCAGGTCAGGTCTCGCTATGATCTTTGAGCAGGGCGTTCTGGAGCAGTTTAACTAGTGTATCTTCGTAACGGGTCGGGTCCATATCCGACCAGGCAAAGCATATTTTAGAGATCCACTCGACCAGACCGCTGACCAGTTCAGCCAGAACAACCGTGTTATAAGGGATCATCGAACCTTCTTCCATACTTTTACTAAACCACGTCCTGAGTACGCTCAGGAGAACTCGGTCAGCCTCAAGCCAGGATGTTTTGCCGTCGTCACTGCGGCGCTGATCGATGAGACGTACCAGATCTGCATTCTCTGAAGCGTGCACGAATGCGGCATGTACGATATCTTTCAAAGCTTTATTGGCAGGGCTGTCCATTTCAGCATTAATTGCCTGTATATGGCCGCGCAAATAATACTCGCACAGCGCATTGACAATCTCCATTTTGGACTTGAAATAAAGGTAAACCGTACCGGTGGCTATGCCTGCCGCGCGGGCAATTTCAGGTATAGTCGTACCTTCGACGCCTTTTTGCTTGAAAAGTTTGCGGGCATGAAAAATTATGGCTTCGCGCTTGGCTGGATCTGTTTTACGGACCATCTATTACTGACCACCTCCATACCAGAGTCCATAATAGTTTATCATGATTGTATCTTTGGAAATGTTTTGAACCGCACAACATAATTAAACTATAATTGCCCTGACACAAACTACAGGAGGTTGGGTAATGGCTAAATTGACCGATGATATGAAGTCACTGCTGGCGGGCAGGCAGGTGTTTGTGGGAACTGCCGGCGCCGACGGCCGACCGAGCATCGCTATGAAGGGCAGCAGCCAGCTGATGGACGACGAGCACATCACCTTTTTCGAGCTTGCAGGTGGAAGGACCTGGCAGAATATACAGAAGAATCCACATGTGGCCATCGTGGTGGCGGACTGGGGCAAGATGAAGGGCTACAGGTTTGAGGGCAAAGTTGAGGAGAATATCACATCGGGGCCGCTCTACGACGAGGCGAAAAAACTGGCGGAACTGATGAAGATACCCGTACCGCCCAAGGCAGCGGTCAAGGTGAAAATAGAGGAGATATATAATTTGGGAAAGGGCGGCATGAAAGTTTCCTGACCCGCAATCCGAATATAAATAAGGAGGCAGTAAAGTGTCAGTTGACTACCCGGTAAGTCTGAAAATCGATTACCCGGACCGCAAGCTCAACAGGCTGACGTCGTTCTTCCGTATCTTCACGGCTATACCCATCCTCATCATCATGCTCCTGCTGATGGGCGGCAGCTACCAGATGGGATCCAAGGAAGGTGGAGCTATGGTCGCCGGCGTCGGTCTAATCATGCTCCCCCTGATACTGATGATACTGTTCCGCCAGAAGTACCCCAAGTGGTGGTATGATTGGAACTTCAACCTATCCCAATTTAATTACAGGGTGGCGTCCTACCTCTACCTGATGACCGATGTGTATCCCTCCACCGATGAGGAGCAGAACGTGCATCTGGAGATGCCTTACCCGGACGCCAAAGGCCTAAACCGCTGGCTACCGCTGGTTAAGTGGTTCCTGGCCATACCCCATATCATTGTATTATGCTTCCTGGGCATCGCCGTCCTTGTTGTGATCATCATCGCCTGGTTCGCCATACTCTTTACGGGCAAGTTTCCCAAAGGTCTCTTCGACTTCGTGCTGGGCGTGATGAGATGGGGCTTCAGGGTTATGTGCTATGCCATGATCATGATCACAGATAAGTACCCCCCATTCGCACTGGATACATAGAAGTCATGGCAGTCGAAACGGCCGCACGAACGGGACGCTTCCAGCGCATTAAAAGGGAGCTGCTGGGCAGCAGGGTGCACCTGTGCCCGGAACGCGCCTACCTGGTAACGGACTTCTACAGGCACCATGATGATTCTTCGCAGCCTATAATAGTGCGCCGCGCCATGGCGACGCGCTATATCCTGCAGAATAAATCGGTACGTATATATCCTGATGAGCTGATCGTGGGGAACATGGGCGGCTATCGCATCTCCGCCCTCATGCAGCCGGAGCTCAGCGGCGTATTTATGGGAACGGACATACCGCGTATCGATAAACGCAAGACTACGCCGCTGCTCATGCCGTGGAAGGACCGGCTGAAGATCATGTTCGACGTCATACCCTACTGGCTTTTCCGCAACATGCCGTTCAGGGCCTTCTTCCCTCACATGGGCAGGTTCTTTCAGTACGCTTCCGAGCAGCTCAAAGCCACCTTCTACCTGATCAACGAGGCCGGCGGCATCGGCCATTTCCTGCCCGACTACGAGAATATGCTGAAGCTGGGTGTGAGGGGTTATCTCGTATCAATGAAGTATAAAGACAGCGACTTGCCCCGGGCTGCCGCCATTGTCTGCGAGGGCCTGGTGAGCTATGCAGGACGGTTGGCCGACGAGGCCGGACGCATGGCCGCTGCCGAAGCGGATCCCGTGAGGCGCGCCGAACTGGAAAACATAGCGGCCGTTTGCCGCAAAGTGCCGCTCAACCCCGCGGAGACATTCCAGGAGGCTCTGCAGTCCCTGTGGCTGACGCATATGTCGGTCTGCCTGGAGGGCATCAACTCGGCGGTCTCCTTCGGCCGCATGGACCAATATTTATATCCTTATTACAGGCGCGATCTGGAGGCAGGACGCATCACGCCGGAGAAGGCCAAGGAGCTGCTCCTGTGCTTCTCAGCCAAGGCTGCCGAGCATGTTTTTCTGCTGTCGGAGAGCGTCAGCCAGTATCACGGGGGATACCTGGTGGTGCAGGCCGCTATCGTAGGCGGCATGGACAGGAAAGGCCAGGATGCGACCAACGAGTTGACCTACGTAATGCTGGACATGATGGAGGAGTCGGGCCTGCGCGATCCCAACTACCAGGCGCGCGTGCACAGCGGCTCCCCGGAAATATATCTGAAAAGGATCATAGAGGTCGCCAAGGCGGGCAACGGTGTGCCAGCCGTATTCAGCGATGAGGCGTCCGTCAGGTCGCTGGTCGCCAACAGGATTCCGTTGGAGGAGGCCAGGAACTACGCCGTGGTGGGATGCGTGGAGCTGGCCCTGCCGGGCAGGAGCTTCTTCTCTACGGATGCCGCGCTGATGAACATGCCCATTTGCCTGGAGATGGCCCTTAACCGCGGACGCCTGTTCAAGGGCGGCAGGCGGCGCGGTGTACCCACGCCTGACCCGGACGGGTTTACCTCGATACGCGATGTGGTGGAAGCATATACCGCGCAGGTCAATTTTGTGGTTGGCCGGCTGGTGAGCGATATACAGATGGTGGAGCGCGGCAACCGAGACTACCATCCCACACCGTTTTCCTCCATGCTGGTGGACGGGTGCCTGGAATCGGGAAAGGATATCAGCGCTGGAGGCGCGCTGTTTAACTCCAGCGGCATTCAGGGTGTGGGTCTGGCCGATGTGGCGGACTCGCTTGCTGCTCTCGATGAGCTGGTCTTCCGCAGGAAGAAGTACAGCATGTCCGAGGTCTGCGCCGCGCTCCGGCATGATTTCCGCTCGAATCCAGCTATGCAGGCCGAGCTGGCCGCCGCTCCCAAGTACGGCAACGATCACGAGCTGCCC
>JBAZLT010000177.1:0-4549 GCA_041650115.1 Dehalococcoidia bacterium
CATATGATATGGTGCTGAGTCAGAATGACATGGGATCCGGGTGGATAAAGGGAAACGTTGCCCCCCCGTCATACAGATATAGCACTTCTTCCTGCTCGGTCTCTTACACTCGGGGTGCGGCTTATGCGCCTGTCGTGCAGAACACAGTGGTTGTTTATCGTGAGACAAAGCTGGCGCAGGATGCATATAACAACGCCAAGCCTTCAGGAGTGACTTTGAGCAATCCCTCCATCGGGGACGAGTGTTTCCTGAATAATTCAGTGCTCATTGACAGGCTGCTGATATTCAGAAAAAGCAATGTGGTGGTATGGGTCTGGCTGAAGCAGGATAAAACTGGAGATATAGAAAGCTATGCTAAAATCGTGGAAAAGAAGGTCACCTTTTAATTTCCGGTTGGCCCGCTGTTATGCCTGAGCGTTTACATGCATTAATCATAAGTACAGGCATATTTCGACAATAGCAATCTACTTCGGTAAGATCGCTGCTTTGCCGGACACTCTGATCATCCAGTTCACTCGACTTTTGTCTCCGAACCAGCTGGCAGGAGAATAGGGCCAGTCCGGCGCCAGATAATCCACTCCATTGTCGCTACGAATTGAGGTATCGGAACGAGTATTCGGCATATCCACGGCGCCCACGCGTAATCCCTGGCCTGTGGGGATACCGGTATAGATATTAACATAGAAGTCACCATTTACTTCGACATCAGGTACGTCGAAATCAACCCAGGCTCCCGACGAGTCGATGTTGGCGCCCAGGCGCGTCCTGAGGGGAAAATCATCTCCCGAAAACGGTGCGGTATAGAGGACTTTATGGTCCGCATCCCAGATCTGCAAATCGCTATTCACTATATGATATCCGGGAGATCCGTAGACCAGAGCGAATACGCTTATTTTGTCAATGGAGAATGGTTTTGACAGCGGATCAAACCTGACCACATATCCCGTGCTGGGTTTGACCAGAGCCAGATAGTCTTTAGCTACGCCGTTGTCATAAGCTATTTCAACCTGCTTCAGCGTGAGTTCAGATAGAACGGTGAGTGTTCCGCTCCTTTCTCCGATTGAAAGTATATGTGTGCCCGCCTCGTCTATTGAAAATGAGAAGACCACACTCTTCGTATATCCGGGATCCAGCGTAATCACCTTGCTGCCGACTTTATTGCCGTCCATGTATAAAGTGGCGTTATATGTGGATGATGTGCTGCCGCTGTTCATGACATGGGCGCTGACGTTAGCTGTTTCACCAATATTGATCTCAGCGGGACTTATTTCCAGGGAGGTAACTTCGAACCTGGCTGGAAGCGCTGCAGTCTGGCAGGCTGCCGATAATATTAGCGCTACAATAACGGGCAGAAAAGCGCCCGCCAATATCTTCTTCCTATTATTCACTGATTTTTTCCTTGTGCGGATATTTCTGGCGGATGTAGAATAATCGGGTCGCTTATACTTTAGCTGAGATGAAATAATCTCTTCGAAAGCCTCAAGATGATATCAAATATCAGGTCAGGACTCAATTGCCGCTGCCGCCGTTTGATGCACTGGACATGAAGGAGGCTATCAACCGGTCAAGTTCATCCGGGGATTCGAATTCAGGATTGACGGAGCGGACCACCCCGTACCGGTCGAGAATAAACGTAGCAGGAAGCTGAATCACATTATAAGCCGACCCGACATTTGCCTGCAGGTCAAGCAGAACGGGCAGTGTCAGCCCGTGGCTTGAGCAGTAATCTTTAATGGCCTCCTCACGCGCCGGGCCGTGCACGGTAATAATGCTAAATCCATTTTTATCTGTGCGTTCAAATGCCTGTTGCAGCAGCAATATCTTCTGCTGGCAGGACGGGCAATTCATGCTCCAGAATGCCAGCAGCACAACCTTGCCCCTGTAGCTGCTCAACTGCACGTTCCGGCCTGTAACTGAGGGAAGTGTGAAATCAGGCGCCCGCTGGATTATGCGGACGCCTTCCTTGAGCGATATTAAACCTTCATATTCGGCGATAATCCGGTCATTCTGAGCATCGTGAGCCCTGATCTTGAAAGTGTAGATTTGCTCGTTATCCAGTGGCCGGATTGCAGCCTCGTGACTCGTCCCTGTGACATTGTCGCTGACCTTGTTAAGGCCGGCATTGCCTTCTACCCCATAGGACAATTCGGTGATGGCAGGCCGGTCGGTCTCCCAGGCGATCTTGATTGTCGAATTCGACGTTTCGGAGATGCGCACATTCGAGATCACGGGTGGCGGCTTCAATGTGACGAATGTATATTTTCCCGAGATGCTTCTGCTGCCGGAGCTGTCGGCTGACAGCAGATGGAAGCTGTAAACAGAATCGGGATACAGTGTCTCTATTTGGATAACATGATTTTGCACCGGGATGCTATCGGAAAAAACGCCTATGATTTTTCCCTGTCCATCATAGACAAGGGCATCAATAACTCTGGCGCCGTCTGTAGTGAAACTGATTGTGGCGCTGCCCGTGGTAAGGTCGGATACAGTAACATTGTCGGCAATCGATGATGACACCTGGAGCCCGGATTTGCCCGCGGGCGAGGAAACGATTGAAACGGCTATTAATATGAGTATGACGCCGGCGATACCCAGGATGTAGCCGGCAACAGATAGTGTATTCAGACCGGCTGCTGGAGCCTTTTTTACAGTTTCCTTTGTTGCATCACTCACGTATTATCGATTCCTTTAGACCGGCAATTTGCGTATTGGTCCAGCAACAATTATAAATCCTGGGCGCAGGAAGGGGAAAAAGCCTGATGTCCGGGCCGGATAGCATTACTCAAACTTAAAGCTGCGTTCTCTGAACACCCTGAGACAAGCATCCACCACATCGACGTCATAAAGCCTGCCTTTATTGGCGGTTATCTCCTCCAACGCCTTATCCGTTCCGAGCGCGGGACGATAAGGCCGGTGCGATGACATGGCTTCAACTACATCGGCCACTCCGATAACCTTTGCTTCCCTGGTTATGGCCTCGCCCTTTAAACCATCGGGGTAACCCGAGCCGTCAATCCGTTCATGATGCTGCAGGACGGACCGGGCGATTACGGTTGGAAAGTCCATGTTCTGCACGATTTCATAGCTGCCTTTGGAATGTGTTTTTATCAGGTTGAACTCTACCGGGCTCAGTTTTCCAGGCTTACTGAGGATATCGGAGGGCACATATATTTTGCCGATGTCGTGAATCGCCGCAGCCATATGAAGGTTTTCAAGGTGATCGCCGCGGTATCCCATTTCCCTGGCTATGGCAACCGCCAACTCGGCTACTCTTTGCTGGTGGCCGGCAGTATACGGGTCTCGCATTTCCACAATTTTAGCCATGGTATTAATGGCGTCGCTCAGAGTCTTCTTCGTCTTCTGGTAACTTTTGATGAGGTCCATCTCAGCCTGTTTTCGATCGGTTATATCCGTTATCAGAGCGGTGATGCCCACAATCTGCCCGTTTTCATATATAGGCCGGCTGGATGTGTGCACATGTATCACCCTGCCGTCCTTGTCCACTATGCGGAATTCCGATGGTTCCATTTGCCCTGCCACCAGCCGATTGAAACTTTCAATAATGCCCGGCAGGTCATCCGGGTGAATTATGGAGGTAAACGATTTCCCTATCAAATCGGCGGCCTTGTACTTGCTTAGCCGCTCGACTACAGGGCTGACATAGGTGATGGCTCCCTGACTGTCGAGAGTATAGAAAACGTCATTGATATTTTCCACCAGCGAGCGGTATTTCTCTTCCGACGCCCTCAGCATCTCCTCCGTTTTTTTTCGGGCGGTAATATCGCGGGCGATGCCCTGGAAACCTACCAGTTTTTGACCTTCATAATAAGGCGCAGAAAGAATCTCAACGCTGAAAGTAGTCCCATCCTTTCCTCTGACAATATATTCGGCGGGCTCGTTGGTAGCTTTCCCCGCCATTATCTCGATCAATCTCTTTTTATGTTGCTCGATGTACTCCTGCGGAACGATGTCCCAGATCCCCATGGAAAGCATCTCGCCTTCGCTGTATTTCAGGTTTTCGCACATCATTCTGTTGACCGAGAGGAATTTCCCATTTAAGTCCACGACAAAGATACCGTCGGGGCTTTGAGTGATAAGGGTACGGTATTTAAGCTCGCTCTCCCGCAATTCATCCTCGCTTTTTTCCTTTTGCTCGATCACATCTTCAAGCTGTTTGACCTTCTTTTCCAGCTTGCGGAAGAGGACCTCGTTATACTGCTGCAGTTGCTCCGCCTCTTTCTCGGGGGTTTTCATGGGAGCGCTTTGTTTGGCCTTACGTGGTTTTGCCAGCACTTCCCGGATGATCTTCAACAGCGCCTCAGGCTGTTGTGGTTTGATGACGAAGCGGTCGGCGCCCAGGCTGAGGGCGAATTTCTCGTCCTTGAGGTCCGTATATGTAGCAGTATAGAAGACAAACGGAATATGGCTCAGTGTCTCGTTAGCCCTCCATTGCCGGCACAGCTCGAACCCGTCCATAACCGGCATGAGTATATCCGTGACTATGATATCGGGCGGATTTTTCAGGGCTGATTCGATCGCCTCCCGGCCG
>JBAZLT010000178.1:0-4472 GCA_041650115.1 Dehalococcoidia bacterium
CCATTGGTGGAAAAGGGCGATCTCTTCCTGAATGTGTATGACGTGATAGAGATTAACCCTGAAAAAGTCACCACGGCCAAAATGCTGACCACTGCCAAAGCTTTTACCAACTGGCTGATTTCGGATGAGGTGCAGGATTTAATTGCCGGTTATGGTGTAGCTGAATACGGCAGGTCGCTTTTCAACCCGCTCAAAGGCGGCGGCTGCACCGAGTCCGGCTGTCCCAAGCTGGAAGATTACACCGTGCCGGTTAAATAAAGGAATAAGAGATGCAGGAGATCTGGCAGGCCCTGGTCCAGGCCGTCAATCTGATTATCGGCCTGGATCCTGAGGTCATCCAGATCTCCCTGCGGTCGCTGTATGTTTCGGCCTGGTCTATATTGATCGCCGCGCTTATTTGCATCCCCATCGGAGGCCTCATCCACTTTCATGATTTCAAGGGCAAGCGCGTTGTAATCAATATTATCCAGACCTTTTACAGCCTGCCCACCGTTGTGGTTGGGCTTCTGGTGTTTCTTTTTATCTCGCGGTCGGGGCCGCTGGGAGGGCTTGAGCTGATGTTCACGCCCACCGCCATGATTATCGGCCAGGTGATATTGATTCTTCCGGTGCTGACGGGAATGACGATCGGCGCGCTGAGCGGAGTGGACAGGTCTATACGGGACACCGCGCTTTCCTCCGGCGCCAACAGCGCGCAGGCCATGTGGGCAATCCTTTTTGAAGCTAAATTCGCAGTCGTAGGAGCGCTCATTCTGGGTTTTGGACGCGCTATCTCAGAGGTGGGAGCGGCGCTTATGCTGGGCGGCAATATCAAGGGCTATACCAGGGTGCTGACCACGGCTATCTCGCTGGAAACACAACGCGGCGACCTGGTGCTATCCCTGGCGCTGGGCATTATACTGATAGGCATCGCCATGGTGGTCAGCATTACTATGAACATACTGCTGCAGAGATACTGATGTCCATCTTGCAGACAATTAATCTGGAGCAGCGAATCGGCAATGCCGTGCTGCTGAACAAAGTAAACCTGTCGGTGGCAAGGGGCGAGATATTTACAGTTATCGGCCCCACCGGCGCAGGCAAGACCACACTTATAAGGCTGATCAACCTGCTGGAACGTCCCACCTCAGGCGATATAGTTTTCGACAGTGAGAAGATTACCGATCCTTCCTGTGATGCAGTCAAGGTGCGGCGCCGCATGGCCATGGTATTTCAGAAGCCTGCCGTCTTTAACAATACGGTATATGAAAATGTGGCGTATCCCCTTAAGGTCCGAGGGACTCACGGAAGGACCGAAAAATCCGACGTCCATCAACTGCTTGAAACTATAGGTTTGAGCGGATATGCGCGGCGAAAAGCCAGGACCCTTTCGGGCGGAGAAGCGCAGCGCGTGGCCCTGGCGCGTGCCGTGGTGGTGAAGCCGGACCTGCTGCTGCTGGATGAGCCGACGGCCAACCTCGATCCGGAGAACGTTAAAATGATCGAAGAACTGGTCATGAAGTTCAACCGGGAGAGCGGATTGACTGTGGTCATGTCGACACATGATATGCAGCAGGCACAGCGTATGGCAGGTACGATAGGCGTGCTGATGAACGGTCGGCTGGTGCAGGTCGGCAGGCCCGGCGATATTTTTTACTCTCCGGACAATGCCAGGATCGCCGGCTTTGTGGGGATGCGCAACCTGTTTGGAGGATATATAGAGCGAGAAGAAGCGGGCATTGCCCTGGTTAACGTGGACGGCCGTGACATCCAGACCGTCTCGGATTTGCCCGTCCGGTCTGCAGTTGAGATATATGTTCGGCCTGAAGATGTGGTCCTGGCGGTGAATGCACCCGAGGGCAGTGCGCGCAATATCCTGCGCTGCACTATTAGGTCACTTACATCGAGCGGTCCGCTATGCACCGTCATGCTGGATTGCGGTTTTCCGCTGGAAGCGCTGGTGACCAACCAGTCCGTCAGCGAGATGGGTCTGAGGCAGGGACAGGAAATCTACGCCTCGTTCAAAGCCTCTGCAGTTCGTGTGATGCCTTCAACGCGAAGGTGAGCGGGTAGACCGGCCGGCGATGTAGGTGCCGCTCTTGCCGCCGGTTTTCTTTGCCAGATATATATCCGTGATGGTCATCGCCTGGTCGAACATCTTGCACATATCATAAATGGTCAGGGCTGCCACCGCTGCAGCGGTAAGGGCCTCCATCTCATAACCTGTTTTGCCCCTCCCTTTGACAGTCGCCTCGATGGCGATAGATTTTTTATCGGCAGGGTAGCTGAAATCAATCGATATGCCTGTAATCGTAAGCGGGTGGCACAGCGGGATAAGGTCGGATGTTTTCTTGGCCGCCATAATGCCGGCCGCCTGCGCTACGGCCAGGACATCACCTTTGGGCGTTTTGTTTTGCCTGACCAGCCGCAGGGTAGCGTTATTCATCCTGATGCGCGCCGTCGCAGTGGCCAGCCTTTGAGTATCTTCTTTATTCGATACGTCTATCATGCGTGTATCATGTTTGACCATATCTTATCCCCCTATACCGGACATCCTCGTATGTACGGCGCAGTCGTCGGACAGCCGGTGCATCTCGGGTTTGGCGGCGATGGCGTCGATCAGCAGGCGTTTTATTTCGTGAAGTGTTGCTCCGCCGCGCAGGGGTGTCCTGACATCGATGCCCTCAGTTGAAAAGAGGCAGGGCAGCAGCTTCCCCGATGCCGACAGCCGCAGCCTGTTACAGCGATGGCAGAACGGTTCCGAGATCGGTTCGATGAATCCCACCGTTCCGCCGGCGCCGGGCAAACGGTAGTATTTTGCCGCGCCGTTGCCGGTTAGGCCGTAATGCGGTTCAAGCTTGCCCAGCTTCTCTATCTCCCGGCGAAGCAAACCGGCCGGAACAAGCCCCGCCGCTCCCTGCATCGGCATAAGTTCGATGAACCTCACATGCCAGCCTTTTTCCATGGTCAGGCGGGCGAAATCCAGAATCTCGTCATCGTTTACACCTTGCATGGGGACCACATTTATCTTAACGGGATGCAGCCCTGCTTCACCGGCGGACTTGATCCCTTCCAGCACGTCAGACAGGATGCCCGTGCGGGTTATCTGTCTGAAGAGCTCCGGTCTCATCGTATCAAGGCTGATATTGACGCGCTGCAGTCCCGCCTCCGCCAGTCTGGCGGCATATTTGTGCAGCAATATACCGTTGGTTGTCATCGAAATCTCGGATATGCCATCCACTACTGATATCATGCGCACAAGATCAACTACACCGGCCCTCACCAGCGGTTCACCGCCCGTGATCCTGATCTTGTTCATACCGATCTCGGCTGCGGCGTGCACCACCAGCAGGATCTCTTCATAGCTCAGGATATCCTGATGCGCAACCAGCGGCACCCCGTCAGGCGGCATGCAATAGATGCACCTGAGGTTGCAGCGGTCGGTGATAGATATCCGCAGGTAATCGATTCCCCTCTGAAAGCTGTCACATGTGCCCGGCATGATTATCTCCCGGTCAGGCGTGATCTCCCGATCTGCCCTGCAGAGTATCGATAGCGTGCGGAACAATGGGCAGCAATAAATGCAGGTACTCCTCAACGGCCGCCTGGCTGCCCGGCAGGTTGACGATCAAACATCTACCGCGCGCGCCGGCCACAGCCCGGCTCAGCACGGCAGTCGGTGTCTTTTTATAGCCGACCGTTCTCATCATCTCCACGATGCCAGGAAGCTGTTTATCAATCACACTCAGCGTGGCCTCCGGCGTAACGTCCCGCGGGCTTATGCCTGTGCCGCCCGTAGTAATAATCAGATCCACGTTGCCGCTGTCGGCCCACGTTGCGAGGGTCCTGGATATCAAATCCTCCTCATCAGCCACAATCTGATACAGGGCAACTTCAACTGCCAAATTGCGAAAGGTTTTCACGATGTAATCGCCGCTTGTATCGACACGCTGACCCTGTGAGCCCTTGTCACTGATAGTCAGAACTCCGACTTTATACATTCAACATCCCTTTACCGGCCGACAGTCGTACGGTGCCGCTCCTAGATGGTGTTCCTGATACGGATCGTGGCCGTCTTTATTATACCAACCCTTTTCAATGTTCCCAGCATGGCCAGTATTGAACTGGCTATGATGTCCTTAACGAACCGTTTAAGCGGTACGTTCCTGCCATTCACTGCCAGGGACATATCGGGAGTCATGGCCGCGATAATATCGTGTTCGATATAATCGGCGATTCCGGCTATTTCCTCCCGCCCGAAGACCGGTTTTTTACCTTTTTTCCCGACTCTGGCTATTACTGCGCACAGATCTGATTCAGTGCACACCAGATCGGCGGTTTTACCTGAGGGGCAGACCTCGATTTTGGGCGCCCTGGTATCTTTGAATCCCTCCGCAAGTATGATGTCGTAGCCGTCGCCAAGCAGACGGACGGTTTCCTCCAGCGCGGGCTCATGGTCGAGTTTATTAAAGATGGTTACCCTCGTAGGTGAG
>JBAZLT010000179.1:0-4464 GCA_041650115.1 Dehalococcoidia bacterium
CAGATCTGGATGAACTGAGCGCCTTTGTTGGCGCTGTCGGGGAAGAGGACGCCGTTGTTGCCTAGTATGCCGACAGGATAACCGTGTATATAAGCCCAGCCGCAGATGAGCGTCGGGCCATAGAGCTCCTTGAACTCCAGGAACTCGCTGCCGTCCACGATGCGGGCGATCAGCTCGCGAACGTCATAAGGTATTCTGAATTCCCTGCTGACGATGCCGTATATCTCCTTAGGATCATATACAGGCGGTTTTGGTTCATGCATGGGCAGCCGCGCCTTCTCAGGAGCCGGCATGCACTCCATTATGTTGCGGATTATCTCTATGGCATGGGCGTCGTCCTCGGCGAAATAGTCCGAAACGCCCGATTCCCGGCAGTGCAGGTCGGCGCCACCGAGCTGCTCGGCGGTCACCTCCTCGCCCGTGGCGGCCTTGACCAGTGGTGGCCCGCCCAGGAAGATAGCCCCAATGCCTTTAACGTGAATGACCTCGTCGGACATGGCGGGGATATAGGCCCCTCCCGCCGTGCACATTCCCATAACCGCTGTGATCTGGGGCACTCCCAACTTGGAGAGCATGGCCTGGTTATAGAAAACCCTTCCACCGTCATCGATATCGGGGAAAACCTCCGATTGGAGAGGCAGGTATCCACCGGCCGAATCGACCAGCGTAACGAGGGGGAGCCGGTTCTGCATGGCGATGGTCTGTATGCGTATCGCCTTTTTCATTGTCAGGGGATAGGTGGAGCCGCCTTTGACAGTCGCATCATTGCCGGTGATTATCACTTCCTTGCCGCTTACCACACCTATGCCGGAGACCAGACCACCGCCGTGTATCATGCCGTCATACATGCCACGCGCCGCTAGTGGAGCTATTTCGAGAAAAGGCGTGTTCTTGTCGAGCAACCGCTCCAGCTTCTCGCGCATGGGCATTTTCCCCTGCGCCGCCAGGCGGTCTCTGGATTTCTGCGAACGGTCGTCCCTGGCCTTTCTCAACTCCTCCTTCAACTCCGACACACGGGCCACCATGGAGTCGTAATTCCGCCGGTATTCATCCGAAGAGGTGTCGATTTTCGTTTCGATCACTTCCATGCCCTTTCAACCTCGCTGCGAAAAAGATGAATCAGCCCAATACAAATGAACTATAATACTGAATCTGATTCAAAATAATAACAGCGTTCATATTCTCTGTCAAGCCCGTGAGGTAGTAATGCAAAAGGGACTGTTGTTACGGAATGGGGTAGTAGTTTTTATCATGAACGCAGAGGACGCCTTTATCGGATATCCATCTCCTGTGTTCTTGTTCCAGAAATGTTTTTATACCGTTGTCCCTGATGTATTGCAGGTTTTCGATTTCGCTCATACCGTAACGCGTACGATAACGTTTATCCAGGTGCTTGAGACGGTCACAGGGGAAATCTTCGCAGCGGAAACAGTATTTACCGGTACGCTTGGGGCATGTCCTTAAATAGCAGGAAACGATGGTTTTAGGATAACTACTGTCGACGAAACTGCACGCCTTGCAGGGGTTCTTCTTTCTCAAATATGCCTTACAGATGCCACAATTCATGCCGCAGGGCGCAACGTTCTCTTCAATGAGTATCGGTTTATTCATGGCTGCCTGAGGTTGAACTGGTCGGGGTGAGTGGATTTGAACCACCGACCTCATGGTCCCAAACCATGCGCGCTAGCCGCTGCGCTACACCCCGCAGGACAAAAGTATAGATTGAGGGTAAATCGGAGTCAAGAAACGGCCGGATGAATCAGCCCGTTAACGGCAATTTGGACAGAGGTCGAAGAATCCGGGCTCGAGCTTCCACTTCTTGCGGATATATTCGAGCTGCGCCTCGGGCGCCCACTCGATGCCGCACTTCGGGCACTTCTTAAGTTTGAACGATACTTTCCATCTGGGAAGAGAGCGGATGCCGTTCTTCTCTTCCATTGTCACCGCGCCGGTGGGGCAAACGTAATGGCAGGAGCCGCAGCCGATACACGCTTTGGCTTTCTCCAGGAAGGGTGGTTTTGGTTCCTTGGAGATTCCGCGGTTGACCAGGCTGATGGCGCTCACGCCGACCACCTGCTCGCATGCCCTTACGCACAGCCCGCAGACGATGCAGTCGTGCTTCTCCCAGTACTCCTGGCGGAAAGAGGGCTTCTCCAGTCCGTACTCAGCCGCCAGCTCTTTAATGATCTTGTTTTCGCTGCACCTGGCCAGCAGCAGGTCCAACAGCATCTTGCGGTTGCGGATGATGCGCGGGGAATCTGTCTGCACCGTCAGACCCTCCTCTACCGGATAGAGACAGGATGTGACGATGCGCGTCCTGTTGCCGCGCGTGACTTCCACGATGCACAGCCTGCAAGCGCCGAAGGGCTCGATGGCCTCATGGTCGCAGAGTGTGGGTATCCTGATGCCATGGTCGCGGGCAACCTTCAGTACCATGCTGCCCTTCTCGGCGGTATATTTATTGCCGTTGATGGTCAGGTTCACCAGTTCACTCAATGCTCACAGCTCCCATCTTGCAGATATCATAGCAGGTGCGGCACTTGATGCACTTGGATTGATCGAGAACAACGGGCTTCTTCTTGCCCATAAAGGTGATGGCCTGCGTAGGACAGGTCTTAACGCACCTGCCGCAGCCCGGACACTTCTCATCGATAATGCTGAATTTTATCAGCTCTTTGCATATGCCGGCCGGGCACTTTTTATCCTTGATGTGCGCCTCGTACTCGTCTTTGAAATACTGGATGGTGGTCAGCACCGGGTTGGGAGCGGAGCTTCCCAGCGCGCAGAGAGAGCTGTCCTTAAGGTGGGCTGAGAGCTCGGTCAGCAGTTCCAGGTCGCCGGCCATTCCCTTGCCCTCGGTGATATCGGTCAGAATCTGGCGCATCCGCTTGACGCCCTCGCGGCAGGGCACGCATTTTCCGCAGGACTCCTCTTCGAGGAAGGTGAGGAAATAGCGGGCCGTGTCGACCATGCAGTTTTCCTCGTCCATCACGATCATGCCGCCCGAGCCCATCATCGAGCCGGCCTTGATCAGCGAGTCGAAGTCTACGGGTGAATCGAGCAGCTTCTCGGGAAGACAGCCGCCGGAAGGACCGCCCGTCTGGACGGCCTTGAATTTCTTGCCGCCGCGTATGCCGCCGCCGATGTCGAAGATGATGTCCCTCAGTTTGATGCCCATGGGGACTTCCACCAGGCCGGTGTTGTTGACCTTGCCAGTCAGCGAGAAAATCTTGGTGCCGGTGTTGCCGGAAGCGCCGATCTTGCTGAACCACTCGGCGCCGTTATTGACTATCAGCGGTATGTTGGCCCATGTCTCCACGTTGTTGAGGCAGCTCGGCCTGTCCCAGAGACCCTTCTCCACCGTATGTATATACTTGGCCCTGGGCTCTCCGGTCTTGCCTTCCAGCGATGCCATCAGCGCGGTCGATTCACCGCAGACAAACGCGCCGCCGCCACGGTTCACCCGCACATTGAAATCAAACCCCGATCCCATAATATTTTTGCCTATCAGGCCGAGCTTCTCAGCCTGCTCGATGGCCAGCGTGATGTTCTTGAGCGCCAGGGGATACTCGTTGCGCACGTAAATATAGCCCTGGTGTGAGCCGATGGCATAGGCACCGATGATAAGGCCCTCCAGCACGGAGTGGGGATTGCCGGTCAGCAGTCCCTCATTGGCATAGGCGCCGGGATCGCCCTCGTCGGCATTGACGATGACATATTTGATATCACCGTGGGCGTTACGGCAGGTCTCCCATTTAGTTCCAGTGGGGAAGCCACCGCCGCCGCGACCCCGCAGGCCGGAATCCTTGACTATCTTTATAATCTGGTCCGGCTGCAGCTCGGACAGCGCCCTGGAAAGAGCGGAATAGCCGCCGATGGCGATGTAGTCTTCAATGCTGGTCGGATCGATCCGCACGTTGTTGCCCAGGACGATGCGCTGCTGGTCGGCGTAGAAAGGTATGTCTTTTTGCGTCGCAACGGCCTGCTCGCCGGCATCCTGTTTGAAAAGCAGTCGCTCGATGGGCGCCTTTTTCTGTATGGTATTGTCCAGAATCTCTGGGACATCCGAGACCTGGATCCTCTGGTAGAACACATTTCCCGGCTCGACGATGGCGATGGGGCCTCGCTCGCAGAAGCCGTGACAGCCGGTTATCTTGAATTCCACCTGGCCGGCCAGGCCGCGCTTTTCGATCTCCGCCTTGAAGGCCTCGGCCACGGGATTGCTGCCGTAGGGCCTGCAGGCCGTGCCGTTGCACAGCGAGATGCGGCACTTCTCCGTGTCGATCTCCCCTGCCAGCTTCTTGTGCAAAGCAGCCAGCGCCGCGGCGGACTTCAACCTGTAAGTCATAATTATTCTTTAAATTTACTCAACATGGGCTCGACCTTATCATTGGTCATATGCCCGAAGAACTCGTCATCGATCTTGACCACCGGACCGGTGGCGCAGCAGCCCATGCAGTTCAC
>JBAZLT010000180.1:0-4453 GCA_041650115.1 Dehalococcoidia bacterium
GTGGCGGTGCTGGGTGCCCTTCAGGTTTCGGCCAAGGGCGACCTGGCCGGTTGGAATAATCCTGCCCGCGGCCTGGGCAAAACAGGCAACATCGGCGGCTCGATGGACCTCGCAGTGGGCGCCGCCAAACTGATTGTGGCCATGGAGCATTTCACACCGGGCGGCGAGCCTAAAATACTTGACGTCTGCAATTATCCGCTGACGGCCAAGGAGTGCGTGGACGTGATCGTCACCAATTATGCGCTCATCGAGGTCACGGCCAAAGGCCTGGTGCTCAAAGAGGCCATACCCGGCATCACACCCGAGGATGTCCAGAAGATGACGGCGGCCAAGCTGATCGTGGCCGACGATTTCCATGAGATGGAGCTGTAGCTCCATTTTGCAACAAGACTGAATTGAGACTAAAATAATAGTCCGGAGGGATTTAACAATGGCCAATCAGATCGGTAAGAAATACATCTGCAGCAAGTGCGGCTCCGAGTTCATCGTCACCAAGGGTGGTAACGGACAGGTTACCTGCTGCGGTAAGCCCATGGACCAGAAGAAATAAAAGTATTTAACCTTTACAGGAGAGTTAACATGGCAAACCAGCTCGGTAAGAGATTCAAGTGCGAGGTCTGCGGGTCCGAGGTGCTGTGCACCAAGGCCGGAGAAGGCACCATCAGCTGCGACGGCAAAGAGATGGAGCTGCAGAAGCCCAAGGCGCTCCCCTCCTCAGACTAACTCGCAATTCGGCAACAGGATAAACTACAACGGCTGAGTTTCAGCTTTTAATCACAGTGTGGTCCGGTATCCGGGCCTCTCATTACAGGCTGTTTATCAGGCTGATGATCTCCTTTGTATCCACTACGGGCGCCATCATTAAGCCCATCCTCTGGCATGCCATATCGGCGGCCTCCTTGCTGCCGGCCGCCGACGCGTCCTTGACCAGCACGGACAGGTAGCCGCGGTCCCAGGCGGTGCGTATGGTGGACTCGACGCACTGGTCAAGAATGCATCCGCATATAATGATTGTCTTTATGCCCATGTGGGTAAGATGAGTCTGCAGGTTGGTCCCTTCGAAAGCGCCCAGCGCTTCTTTGTGAATGACTATGTCTTTGGGCCCGATGATGGCCTTCAGCTCATCTATAATCTCCATATCCCAAGTGCCGTCAAGCATCAGGGTCGGTATGGCGGTGCGCAGGTAGCTGATAAGCGCTTCGAAACAGGTCCCGGGAAAAAGGTCCTTGCCTTCCGCCAGGAAGGCCTGACGTACCCAGAAAACCGGTATCTCTTTCTTGCGGCAGGCGGCCACGATATTCTTGATATTCTGTATTACGCCCAGATCCTCCGCCACCTTCCAGGTACCCAGGACGTTCATATTGCCGTCCTTATGCAGCACTTCATTCTGGGCATCCGAAATAATAAATGCCGTGGTCCCTTTATCAACGAATCTTTTCCACTCGATCAGGTCATAGAATGATTTGCCCGACAGCAGGTCCCCTATCAGTTGATCGAAGGTTGTTTTATACTCTTTTTTCGCCATTTTTTCCTCCCTTTAATAGATAATCTCCGGATGGTACCCGACACAATTGTGATAACGGTGCCCTCTTCGAAGCGTGGTTTCAGCCGCCGCCAAGCATGAGGAACAATTTCACGGAATCGTTTTCCTTTAAAACGGTTATGTTCCATGCGGGCTCGCCGTTTATGTGGACAAGCAGTGATTCCCTGCGGTCTTTATGCGCCTCCAGCAACGTGATCAGGTCACGGACGTTGCATCTGTCGGGGACCTCTATTTGAGAGTCGCTTTTATACTTCTCGGAGTTGATCGCTTTTCCGGTTAACCTGTCGTACTGGAGGTTGATCTTCATGTATATA
This sequence comes from Dehalococcoidia bacterium, assembly GCA_041650115.1. GTDB lineage: Bacteria > Chloroflexota > Dehalococcoidia > GIF9 > UBA5629 > CAIMUM01. The sequence continues at coordinate 1,858 of JBAZLT010000180.1, forward strand.
TCTCCTGCAATTTATTCCGGATTCGAGATTATCTCTTCATCTTGCCCATTGAGACCAGCAATAACATGCCGAAGAAGTTGAAGAATCCGGGGTCTCCCGCCAGCCGCATATTCCAGTTGTTCATGGCATTCTGTATCCCGGTCTCGCCGCCAAAGGCCAGCGTTTTAAACGCTATATCAGGGTTTTTCCAGACCATGGCCATGGTGTAATCTTTAAGTATCTTATCTGTCGAATATTTGCCGTCTTTAAAGATGAAGCGCCTGCCGATCTTGCCGTCCTCGGTCATTATCACGAAGACGAGGTTGCGTATGGCCATCATCTCTTTAACCGCTTTATTGGTTTTAGCGGCTCTGCCCATTAAAAAGCCGATTATTGAGAGCAACATCGAGAACTGCAATTAACTTACACCTCCGGCTTGCATTATCTCTTCACCCAGGTTCCCCGGCCTCCTCAGATTTTTCCCAGCGCCTTCAGCACCTTGTCCGGTGTTATGGGGAAGTCTTCGATCCATACACCGATGGCGTTGTAGACCGCAGGCGCTATCAAGCCCGGGATTATCGTGCCGATATCCTCACCTATCCCTACGGAACCGTAGGGCCCGTAGCCCATGCCTGTCTCCACCAGAATGGTGGAGATAGGTCCCGTATCAAGCGTGGTGGCTATCTTATAGTCCAGCAGGTTCCCGTTGAGCATCACGCCGGTGACCGGATCGTGGATAACCTCTTCGAACTTGGCCCTGCCCACTCCCATAACCGTGCCGCCGTACTGCTGCCCCTCGCAGCTCATGGGATTGATTGCCCTGCCGACATCGTTGACGTTGACCACCCTGGTCACGATGATCCCGCCTGTCTCGGTGTCGACCTCGACCTCCATGAAATGGGCCTGGCGGCACAAGCGCGGCCTGGGACTGTGGGGGCTGTAGCCACCCTCCTGGGCGTGGTATCCGACGGCAAATAACGGTTCGGTAAATGCGGTTCTAACTCCCAGAATCTCAGTTGCCGTTATGGGGCCCGTGGGTCCGCCGTGCTTAACGTATTCGGAGATGGGCATGCGCCTGGAAGGATCGGCCCTGACGAAGATAACGCTGTCTTTTATATCCAGCTCTTCAGGCTTGATATCGGGGAAGGCCGGAGCAAAGCTGCCGCGCTGGGAGGGCGCCGTCGGGCCGGTGACAGCCTCAAGAATCTTCTGCTTGAGTATCCTGGCTGTATGGCGCACCGCCCATGCATTGGCTGACAGATTGGTGGAGGAGCCCGGAGTCATTCTGACAAAGCCGGGATCGTAATGTGAGTTGTAGTTTACATCCTGCAGGCGGAAGCCGAGCTCATCGGCTGCCACGCGGCAATATGTATTCTCGGCTTCTACGCCGTGGTCGACGCCCAGCGATTGCAGGGTGGCCGTGCCGTCTCCCCGCTCGATACGTATGGCGAACTCTCCTCCTCCCAGCGAGTCGGCCCATTCCTGTCCCCAGGTGAAGCCGACGCCGTGCATTCTGCCGTTGGGGAGCCTGCGCGCGCCGGGTTTGTGCCATGACTGGTCCCATTTGAACTCGGCCTTGCCTTTGTCTATGCATTCTTTCAGGCTGTCACGGTTCCCAAAACCGCGCTCCTTCTTTTCCCCGACCAGCGAAGCCATTTCGAGACCGTCGCAGCCGTCGTTTTTCAATGCCACCTCGATGGGGTCCATACCCAGCTCGGCCGCGACGTGGTCCATAACCATCGTCAGCGTCAGGCAGGTGGGCAGCATCTCGCAGCGCACGGGGACTGTGGGACCCTTGTTGATCCAGACGGCCTTGGTCTGGCTTTTCATGTTGGCTACCCTGGTGTTTTCGCTGAAATGCGCTCCGGCGTGAAAAACCGGCCAGATGGCGTTGACCAGGTAGGCTGTCGCATCGACTGCGGTGATCGTGCCGTCATTTTTAAATCCCACTTTAATTAAATATGTACCCTCGTCCATGGAGCCGCCGTAGAAATCCTCGCGCCGGTTGAATATATACTTGACCGGCCTTTTGGTTCTCCTGGCCACCAGGCCGGCGCAATACATGCCGCCCAGGCTCCAGTCGACGCAGGACCAGCCGCCGAAGCTCGCTCCCTGGTACGGCATGTGGACCTGTATGGTGTTCAAGGGTATTCCGCCGTACCAGGTCGAGATCTGACGCTTGGGAAGGTGCCCGCGCTGGTTCTTCAACCACACCTCGGGATAATCACCGTTCCACTTGAAGACACCGCAGGGACGCTCGGGCCCGATCCAGGTATGTGCTGCGCGCGTGAGTTTGAACTCAATGACCCTGTCCGCCTCGGCAAATCCCTTTGAAGTATCCCCTTTTGAGATAACATCGAAGAAACCTCGGTTCCAGTGGTTGCCGTCGATATAGCGTTCGGGGTAACTGAGAGGCGCCGACGGTTCGCTGGCTGCCACGGGATCGAGGTTGAAGGGCTTTTCCTCCCAATCGACCTCTATCAGTGATAGTGCCTCTTCGGCGATGGCCTCGGTCTCGGCCGCCACTGCAGCGCCTATCAGCTCTCCCTCGAAGTGGGCCACAGCCGACAGAGGCCTGTCGTTGCCGAAAGACCCTGCAATATTACCCAGGTTGGCG
>JBAZLT010000181.1:0-4447 GCA_041650115.1 Dehalococcoidia bacterium
AGTCCGCAATCAATTCACCGCATTCTATCCCTCCTATGCTGCGCGTGCCCTTATAGGTACCACGCAGCAAAACCGTCTGCATCTCGAAGGACATGCAGAAGAGTGCTGCCGTAGAACCGGCCGGAATGGATTTAAGGTCGCTGCCGTATACGGATGAGGCAAAGATAACACGGTCGCTGCCTGCGGTTTGCGCCTGTATCACCGGTATTATGGCAGGGTACCCGTCGGTGTCCACGTAGGCCAGGAACTTCAGATTATCCATCTTATCTATCAGCTTGTGCGTGAAAAGGTTGAGCACATCTTCGCCTTCACCTTTGCCTGCCATTGTTTTGGCTATCATGGTCTTCACAGCCGCCTGTATTACACTGCTCATGGGCAGCGCTTCTTTGCCGCTATGGCTTACCAGGTCCATATAATAGACCGTATGGATACCGAAATACGCGTTATAGCGGAACATCGGAGTGTTATTCAGCAGCTCGAATTCATCGCCGGCCTTGGTCGTGCGCGTAAAGCTGGCCTTGCCGCGCCACAGGTTTTTATCCAGCGTCATGATGAGGAATCCAGTCTTAGGATTCGCTCTGATGTTGCCCTTGCTCATACCTTCGGAGAACTGCCCCCAGAACATCTCCGTGGGCGAGCAGGCCTGCAGAGTGGATATAAGCGTCAGATGAGGCAGCCCCGCCTCGTTGACTGTGGCGATCAGACCGATCTTCATTTCGGGTTTGAAGCTCTCGATATCCTGCTCGGAAAATGTCTTGTGTAATTGCTTTTGTTGCTGCATGGCCGACCTCCTTCAGGCTTCAGTTTTTTCCACCCGCGCCGCCCCTGTGACGAAGATTTTATCGGGGTCCGGCCCCGAGCCCCTGGCGACCGTCTCGAACCTGGCCATATCGGCCTTGCTCATGAGAGGTGTGGTCGCGTATTTCCATTCCATATCGAGCCGCCGGTACTTATCGCGGCACAGGTTGTTGAAAGCACAGAGCTCCCAGCGCTGCACGTCATTCTCCAGCGTGTTGTGGATAAAGTGTCCGATGCGCGCTACGGTTTCCTCCTCTGCTGTAGCTTCGGGTATAAGCGGCGTGCGTATCCAGAGCTGCTTGCCGGGATTTGCCCTGATATAGTCACGTACGTGAACAAGATTCTCCAGTATCCTGCGGTTATCATGGCCCGTATAACCGCGGTGTTTCTCGGGGTGAATCTCCTTGATGTCGAAGAGGATGAGGTCAACCAGCGGGAGGACCTTTTCCAGCGCTGCTGCGGAACACATGCCGCAGGTATCCACCGCGGTGTGGATGCCGCTTTCCTTCAGTTTGCGCAACAGGCCGGCGCAGAACTCTGCCTGCATAAGTGGTTCGCCTCCCGAAAGCGTTACACCCCCACCCGATTTATCATAATAGACCTTGTCCTTCAAAAGCTCTTTAAGCAGCTCGTCCTGCCCGACCATTTTACCCAGCATCTCCTGTGCGCCGGCAGGACATTCCTGTGCACATTTGCCGCACGAAAGACATTTCGCACGCTCTCTCTTGATGCCGCCCGCAGTTCTTGTCAGGCAACCGCCCGGGCATGTTTTCAGGCATATACCGCACCCTATGCAGCGCGATTCCATCCAGTGCATCTGTGGTTTGAAAGAGATGCTCTCAGGATTATGGCACCACAGGCAATTCAAAGGGCAGCCCTTGAAAAACACAGTTGTGCGTATTCCCGGGCCGTCCTCGGTGGACAGCCTCTGGGTATGCAGAATGAGAGCCTTGTTGCCCCGGACTATATATTCCGGTATAGGCTCTATGCCGGCCTCCGGGCCGGCCTCTACTGGCGCCTGCTCTATTCTCATGAGGTTTTATCTTACATGCAGTGGCTTTCGCGGGCGATGATCTCGTTCTGTAGCTCGCGTCCGATCGACGTGAAATAGGCATTATAGCCGGTTACGCGAACGAGAAGGTGCCGATAGGCGTCCGGATTATTCTGCGCGTCGCGCAAAATATCGGCGTCTATCATATTCACCTGCAGCGCGCTTCCCCCGTTCTCGGCGTAACTGCGCAGGAAAGCCATGAATTTGGATTTATGCTCGGGATCGCGCAGCAGGGACGGGCTGAAGGTCATAGTATGGCTGGCGCCGTTGGGAAGCACGTTTAAATAGCCCTCCCAGTCCCCTTTGCCTGACGGGTCCTTGCCTCCCAGCACCTTACCAACCGAGTTTACGTTGGCTGTGGGTCCGTTTATATCAGCCCCGGCACACGGGCATATTGCGTTGGACAGGAATTGTCCCTTGGGCCTGCCGTCCGGGCTGGCCGGCAGGATGAAACCATCGCCTACCCAGTAGTTCCAGGAAAGCATGCCGGGACGGTATTGTTTACCGGTAACTGAGGTACGGTATTTCCAGGATTCGCCGGCCCACAGGTCCATGACTGCTTTGCCCAGGTCATCAGCCAGGTCATCATCCCTTCCGTACTTGGGGGTCTTATTGAGCGCCCTGGCCTGCAGTACCTCGTGCCCCTTCCAGTTGTCTTTGAGTGCCTGGATAAGTTCCTGCATGGTGCATTCTTTCTTGTCGAAAACCAGGTACTTGATGGCCAGCAGGGAATCCACGGTTGTTGCATAAGTTACGGCTTCAACTGTTACGAAGTTCAGTTCGGCGCCGCCCTCGTTGATATCCATGGCTTTATCGATGCACCCCCCCACCATACATGAGAGGTAGGGTGTGCGCAGATACCTGGCTCTGATCCTGTCTGTCCAGTCATACAGATCGGCTACTCTTTTTATGAGATGCCTGGTCTGTATAACATATGCGTTCCAGAACTCATCCCAGGTTCGGAATCTTCCTGCATCGCCGGTATCAGCTCCCCAGCGTTTGATCGCCTCCCGTTTCCCGGTCATGGGGTCTACCCAGGGGATCATGTCATAGCCGCCGGTGAGCGCGAGCTCCACGGCTTTGAGAAGGTTGAGGTTGATATCCACCGTGCCCGAACGGTCGTTTCCGCACATGGTATTTTCAAGACACCCGACCGGAGCGTAATCGAAGACATTATCAGCATTGATAAGTTTTTCCACGCCGGCCATTTTGGCTTCGCGCAGCATTCCGGCAATCGAGCGCTCGTCGAAGTTCAGCAGGAAGGGTGATCCCTGGCTTGAGGCGATCATATCGATCACCTTCTCCAGCAGCCTGTCCGGGCTATGCCGGTGAAGGCGGACATTCGGCTTGGGCTCCAGTAAAGGGCTCAGTTCGTCGATTACTTCCAGCATGCCGTAGGTCAGGTCGTTGCTGAGGTCGACTCCACCCTTACCTATACCTGAAAGTGTGATGAGCTGCCCGAAGCCGGCCGTGATACCCTGGTTGCCCCCGGTCCTGATCATGGCATCGTAAGCGAAGTTGCAATGGATCCAGAAGCATTTTAATAGCTCTTTGCCGAACTCACGATCCATGCCCTCATCCAGCGACTTTTTCCAGAAGGGGTAGAGGTACTGGTCTGCCCGGCCGAAGGAGACACCCGGACCGGGATAATTCTCATCGCTCATAACGAGCATGTGTGTGATCCACAACGCCTGCAGCGCTTCCCAGAAATTCTGCGCCGGCTCCCATGGCACCCGCCGCAGCATGTCAGCCATCTTGAGAAGCTCATTTTTCCTGGTGTTGTCGGATTCATTCTCGGCCAGCTGTGCGCAGACTTTGCTGTATTCAAAAGCCACATCGCGAGCCATTGTGGCGGCGACCAGCATGGCTTTAATCTGATGCCCTTTTTTACCCTCGTATTCCCGTTGTGAGAGGGACGAAAGCTTCCGGTTTAATTCCTCGTGCACGCTCTTCCAGCCCTCGCGCAGGATTTTGGGGTAATCGGCTATGAGATGTCCGCTGGTTGCACCGACATTGCCATAACCATGGTTGTGGAACCAGAACTCGGCGGCGCGAGCGCCTTTTTTACCATAAACGGTCCTGGAATACTCTTCGGCTTCCTTCTTGTTGAAACATCGGGAAGTCTGAACATTGAAGCGGCCTCCGGCTATAAGATCGTGTGGCAAAACTTCATGCGGCAGGTAATAAACCATTACCTCCTTAATGAACCAGGCCTGACGTTCCGGCAGGCTCCATTCCCAGAAGCCCTCGGGAAGGTCCACTTTGAAAGAGGCCTGCTGGAAGGCGCCTGTGAAAGTCGGGAAGAATGTGTATGTCTCAGGTACGATATAGAAATTGAGCTCCTGGTACTGTATATCCCAGGGTGTTCCTGTAGTGAAGCCGGTAAACTCGTTGTTCCACTTCCGGTTGTTGCCCTGGAAATAGTAGTCGCGAAGCCACTTGATGCGCGGCGAGAGGTTGCGCGGCTCTTTGATCGAGTAGCGGGGGGAATTACAGCTCTGGATGTTCATAGCCTTGCCCTCCTATCCTTGTTAACAGCAATGATGAATGAAGTGCCGAAGTTGTACCGTGGTAACACAGTAATTTTAGGAGTTTGGC
>JBAZLT010000182.1:0-4445 GCA_041650115.1 Dehalococcoidia bacterium
AGCCTGGCAGCCGCCCTCTTTTAGCATCCTGCCGGCGTTGCGCAGGGCGTCCTTGGGGCTGGTCTGATAGGCCATGAAGGGCATATCCCCGATGACCAGAGCGTTTTTAGCGCCCCTCACCACGGCTTTGACGTGGTGCAGCATATCCTCCATGGTCACGGGTATGGTGGTGCTGTAGCCGAGTATGACCATGCCCAGCGTGTCGCCCACCAGTATGAGGTGCGCGCCGGCCTCGTCGACTACCTTGGCAGTGGAGTAATCGTACGCCGTGAGCATGACGATCTTCTCGCCGGCGTTCTTGAGGTCCTGGATCTTGTTGATGGTGATGGGCATGGCCGGCTACCTTGCCGCTATCAGGTCGTCCATCCAGGAGTCCACGTTTTTAGCGGATGTAATGCGGTTCTGCCTGTCAACATAAATCAGGCGCGGCTTCGTTTTTTCGGCCTCGCCGGACGGTACCTGGTGGTAGGTAAGGATGATGACCAGGTCGTCCAGGCAGGCCAGCCTGGCGGCGGCGCCGTTGAGGCAGATGCAGCCCGAGCCCGGCTCGCCCTCGATGGCGTAGGTGCTGAACCTGGCGCCGTTGTTGATATTAAGGATCTCAACCTTCTCGTACTGCAGTATATCGGCCGCCTTCAACAGGTCGCTGTCGATGGTGACGCTGCCCTCGTAATCGATGTTGCAGTCGGTCACCCTGGCCCGGTGTATTTTGCTTTTAAGCATCGTCCTGAAAGTTGACATCCTTTTCTCCTTGGCCGTCCATACTATCTATTCATCGGTCGACATGGAAAGATAGGCGGTGGCGAATTCCAGGTCGTAATTATTGAAGGTATCCCTGTAGTCGGGGGACATGGTTTGTCCCATACCGTTCAACAGGGTACGTATCTCTTCGGCGGTCTCAAGACTGATCCTGCCCTTGGCCAGGGCGATCTCCAGCGTCTTCAGCCCCATCACGCGATAGATGTCCATTTTCTCCGGCTGCCCGTCAGCCAGCGCGTTGACATGCTTGCGCACGGTCTCGACGTCGCCCCTGGCGATGGGGCCGGTCAGGCAGCCCGGTATGCCCACGCGCTCGATATTGCGCACCGTTCCCTTGAGCAGAGGCAGCAGCGCTTTAACGGCCTCTTCCTGCGGAATGCCGAAGGACTGCCAGAGGTCGGCCGAGGTCTTCATCAGGGCCACCAGGTAGTTGGAGAGCGTGACCGCGGCGATGTGGTATTTAACCTTGTCACCCGCCTTGAGCAGGATGATATTGCCCTCCAGCGCCTGCGCCATCTCCGTGGCGGCCGCCAGCCCCTCCCCGTCGCCCTCCAGGGCGAAGGTGGAGCCGGAGATGTTGTTGATGGCCTCCTCGATGCCGGCGAAGGTCTGCAGGGGGTGCAGGCAGCAGCCGTGCGCGCCTCTCCTGACCGCAGGCTCGAGGATGTCGATGGAATGCACGCCGCTGCAGTGGACCGCGATCTGCCCCGGACGCCACCTGATGCCGGCGGCGATATCGGGGATGACGTCGTCGGGCGTGGTGATGAAGACTATTTGAGCCAGGTCAGCCACCTGCTGGGCTCCCTGGCAGACCGTGCAGTTGTTTACCAGTGAAGACAGCCGGCGGGCGGACTCGATGCTCCTGCTGCTGACGGCTACGACGGGATAGCCGCGCTGCCACAGTCGCACGGCGAGCGCTGTTCCGGTCATCCCGGCGCCGATGAAGCCTATCGTCATTTTCATTTTCTTTAGCCTCTCAAGGCAATAAAAAAACCTTCCAGGCAGCATCCAGGAAGGTCATTACAGACTCACTGTATGCGCCGTCTCGGTCATTGCTGATCCAAGCGGACTTTTTATTCAGTTGAAGCCATTTCGACTCACCGCCCCTCAGGGTCGATGGTCAATTACTATATTAGGAGCAAATATTTTTTTTGTCAATAGACCAGTTTCGTAGGGGCGTTGCTTTAGCTGCGCCCGCTTACAGCCGTCATTGCGAGGAGCCGAAGGCGACGCGGCAATCTGCTGTTGCGTGATTGCACAATACTGGATTGCCACGCCCTTCGGGCTCGCAATGACGTGTTAATAAAGCGCTCGCAATGACGATGTCCGACCTTACAGCTTGAATTCCCAGCGGCAGTAGTAGTCGTTTTCGCTCTCGCGCGGCGGCGTTTTCAGGCAATTGACCTGCATATCCGGATTGAAAAAGGAGGCATACAGCCTGTTGAGCCTGGGCTCCACGTTGTTGCAGATGTCGTTCTCCCTGCCGCGCCCCTCGCGCTCCAGTGCACTGACCGTGGGGCAATGCAGCACGTTCCAGATTATATGGTTATCGTTGATCACATCGAAGCTGGACTTGATATTCCAGGCCCACGGGCTGATCTGAACGGCTTTCATCAGCGACTTGACGTCTTTTCCCGTGATATTAAGAGCGCGGGTGATCTGCTTCATTTCATAGTGGCATAGTTTTTCCCACACCAGTATGTCGCAGGCCAGCGCCTCGTCGTTGCCCCTCTTCTCCATGAGGGCGAGGTACCAGAAGCCGTCCAGCGCCTTGTAGAGCTTCGAATATGTCCTGATCAGCTTCTCCAGCGCTTCGTACGAGAAATCGCTGGGCTTGAGGTCGGGATTGAAATCGCCGCTATAGTCGTCCAGTTTCTTCACGCAGGCCTCCTTGTTGGCTATTGTCGGATTATTCTATCAGTTTGGGACGGCAGCGTCCGCAGAAATAGCTGCCTTTAACGTCCGTATCGGCCAGGCTGTTGGAGAAATGCATGACGCACCCGGCGTCCCCGCAGTGGTCCAGCCCCAGCGTGTGCCCGAGCTCGTGCACGGCCTCTTTGAGCATCCTTTCATACAGCAGCTTCTCTCCGCCCGGCACGGCGCTACCTTCATCTTTTAATCTGCTCAGTGAGATCAGTGCCACGCGGTTGATGCCGTCGGCCTGGCCGAAGAGGAAGTTGAGGCCGTGTGTATAGATATCGGCTTCCGTCACGCCCAGCACATGCTCCGATCCTTTTTTACATTGGCGCAGCAGGTCGAGCAGGCTATCGGAGAGATACTGGCACCTGGAACGGTCGAACGCATCGTCCGGCAGGGATACAGGCTTATCGACCTGCAAGGGGCATCCGAAAACGGTTCCCAGGGAGCCTTTCAGCTGCTGCAAGGCCTCGGGATCGAAATCACCTATGGGGACCAGGACTATATTCATTCACGGTATGCCAGCCATTGCAACATCTCGGCCAGCACGAATCTCTGGTTATTGCGCGTCAGCTCGGTCACCTTGATGTTCCTGGTCAGCCGGATGGTGTCGGCCAGCGGATGAGGTTTGAGAGTTATGGTGCCCAGCACTTTTTTAGGGCTGCTCAGCGCGTCCTGCACGGCCTGGATGAAGCGCGGCGAGAAAAGCTCCATCTTGCCTATCTCGTCGATCACAATGATATCGTTGTGCTCAATGGCGCTGTAGATGGCATCGACGCCCGTGGTGTTGAGAACGTCGATGTCGACGCCGTATTTGCCCACGCGGAAGGGGCTGTCGATGGTGATATGCGCCAGCACGCCCTCTTTGTTGTCCAGGGTGACGATGCGGAAACCTTCGCGTATGCCTACGCTGCGGATTTCCTGCGTGAAGAAGCCGCCAGCATTACACTTGGACTGAGTGATGGCCTGTTTGATGATGCTGGTTTTACCTGTGCCGGGCATGCCCGTTAGCAGATAAGCTTGCCCCATCAACCCCCTTCGGCGGACTCTGTCTTCTTTTTCCGGCTGGCAGGCTTCTTGGGCGCTGCCGCCTTGGCTGCCGTGGCAGGCCCGGTGGCCGGGGCTTTCTTCTTGACCGGCGCCTTCTTGGCTTTCTCTGCCTTTTCAGACGCTTCTGCCTTTACCGGCTCGGGCTTCTCTTTCTTAACCGCCGGCTTTTTGACGGGCGGCGTTTTAAGCATGTCGGCCAGGGCTTTGACGGGTTTGGGTATCTCGATCTCTTTCCTGGCAGCTGTCTTGACAGCCGGTTTGGACACCACGCCTGAGGCGAGGTTCAGAGCCTTCCTGCGCTCCTCAAACTTTTTTCTCTTGCGGCGATGCTTGAGCAAAGCCATTTTCTTGCGTTTGTTCATGTTAAATCACCTGATATCTTCACCTTATTAGAACTTGCTATGTATTATCGCTAATGCGGCCGTAGATTTCAACTTCAGCCGTCATTTTATGAACCGTATTTCCGCCTCGCCCGGGACGACAGCTCGTCAAGAAGGTTGTATACATATTCAACGCCGTCATGCGTGAGGGACAGAAGCGCGCAGCTGGGCGTGACCAGGCTCTGCTCGACCACCTGCCTGATGGAAAGCCCGTCCCGCGTCAGGTGTGACAGCGCGTCACTAAACCTGTCGAACAGTCCGGCCGGTGTCTCCTTTTTCAGCGTTTCCTCGTCGTTGGGCACGATGCCCCAGGCTACGGCGCGTCCGGCGCGGAGGTGG
>JBAZLT010000183.1:0-4428 GCA_041650115.1 Dehalococcoidia bacterium
AAACAGATAGCTCAGGACATAGGGGCCAGGGCCGTTATCCTGGCCGATACCCTGGTAGATTCGCCAGGCGGGATTTCAGGCGGAAACGGGGGAAGCATTAAGGACCAGAAAGGGCAGAACGCCGAGCTGTACTCAATCCCCGGCTTCAGTATCGGCAAAACCGATGGAGATTTCCTGAGAAATGCCCTTAAATCCGGCCCGGTTAAAGTGAAACTGAACTTGAAATATAGCATGAACCCGACCAGGGCGGTCAATGTTGTGGGTGAGCTCCCCGGCAACGGCAAAGTGGATGAGTATATAGTCATCGGCGGCCACTACGACACGTGGTTCAACGGCGCGATCGACAACCTGGGTTCCCAGGCCAGCATGATTGAGATGGCTAAATATCTTTCGGGCGTCCCGCAATCTCAGAGGGACCGCAATATAATCTTCGTATCGCTTTTCGGCCATGAATTCGGTGGTGAAGCATCTAAACCGAACGCTGCCATGGGCCATGCTGCATTTGTGGAAAAACATACGGAGCTAAAAAACAAGGTGACCTGCTTCTTGAATATAGACGGCTCCGGGTCCTGGGGATATGAGGAGGTCAAGAACACGGGTGTGATTGCACCGACCAATAAAGACGATAAGGCCGGCATTTTTGCCACAAGCTGGGCACTCACGGAAATGGCGGAAGAAGGCATACAGAAATACGGCAAAGGTCCGTGGGGCATGTATCCCATCAGCTCGTTCGTGGCCGACCTGGCAGGACCGATCGCAGAAACCGGTTGGCCCTGCCTGATGATCATTTCGAAGCACATCTACTACCACACCGTGTTGGATACCATGGAGAAAATTACTCCTGATCAGGTTTATCGCCGTACCCTTATGAACCTGGATATTGTGAAGAAGCTTCTGGATTCACCCGCAGGCTTTATACTGGCCGTAGACGGCAACCCCAACAAAGCCAGAGATATAAAGGATATTACAAGCGTCTCTGTACAGGTCATCCCATTGACCATCAAGGCGGGCAGCCTGGTGATAGTCTGGCCAGGATACTGGGAGGATGACCTGGTGGTGAGGCCTGACGGGTTCGCTTTCGATTTCGGCGACGGCACAACGCCCGTGACAGGCAAGGTTGGGGCCGGCCACGTTTACGAGAAACCCGGCACCTACACCATCACCATGACTATCAATGATATAGCCGGACGCCGGGGTGCGGCCAGCCAGGACGTCACAGTGATTCCATGATCAAAAGCAGCAGTGCAGATTGGGCAAGCAACGGCCTTGCGGCAGTTGCCTGCGCCTAAACTAATATAGACGATAATGGATATGATTGTGCCCCGTGTTGTCGAAATCGAGCTCACGCCCGTCGTCATACCTTTCCAGCCGATAGTCCGCGAGGCCATGAGCAAATCGGGCGGCCTGGGGATGGCCATCCCCGCCGAGGAAGAGTGGAACGGCATCGATTGCGCCATCTGCGTTTTGACCGACGAGGCGGGCAATGCCGGCCTGGGAGAGTCTTATGTCTGGTGGCCGGAGACCGGCACCTCGCCCAACCAGATCATCGAGGTCATTCGCCAGGCGCTGGCCAAATATGTGCTGGGCGAGAGCCCCTTCGACGCTGAGAGGATCTGCCGCCGCATGGACAATAACGTTGCGCGCTCCGAGGCGGCCAAAGGGCTGCTGGATATGGCGCTTTACGACCTGATGGGCAAGGTCAGGGGCATGCCTGCCTGCGAAGTAATGGGCGGGAAGGCGTCCGACATACCGCTGGCCGCACTGATACCGCTGATGGACCCTGACGGCATGGTCTTTCTCTCCAAACTGTTTTTCGATGACGGGTACCGCACCCTGCGCTTGAAGTTGGGCCATGGGATAGCCGAGGACGTGGCAATTTTGCAGGCCATAAGAAAGGAATTCGGCAAACAGGTGCGCGTACGTGTGGACTACAACCAGGCTTATTCTCCACAGGAAGCCGTCAAGGCCATTAAATCTATTGAGCCATTCGGCATCGACGTAGCCGAGCAGCCCGTGGCCGCTACTGACTACGTGGGAATGGCTTACGTGCAAAAGCGCGTCAAAACTCCGCTTATGTCGCATGAAGGCTGCTTCTCGCTGGGCGATATTGTCACCCTTACCGCTCTGGGGGCAATACGCGCGGTAGGCATCAATACAGAACGCCCCGGCGGTATTACAGCTGCGCTGAGGGCCATGGATTTCGCCACTGAACACAAAATGGGGATCGTGATCCACAACCAGTCCGCCGGCATCTCATCGGCCGCCCTCATTCACCTGGCGGCGGCGCGCCTGCCTTCGCTGGGACACGCCGTCGAGCTCTTCGGTTATGTCATGATCGAGGACGATCTCATCACATCACCCATTGATTACAGCGGCGGCACCGCCAGGGTACCGGCCGGGCCGGGCTGGGGCGTTACGCTGGATAAGACAGCACTGGATAAATACGCAACAGGCCCGACGGTGAAGCTCGATCTGCCCTGAAGACAACGGCTGAAAAATATATAAAGGAGCAGTCTATTATGGGTTCTGTAAGCTGGGTGGATATTGCCATTATCCTAGTTTACCTGGCCGGCATGGTGGCCGTGGGCATCTGGACCTCCCGCAAAATCAAAAACCTGACGGACTACTCACTGGCGGGAAAATCCCTGGGCTACCTGGTTATGATCGGTACCCTGGTGGGCGCCGCCATCGGCGCCGCCTCCACCATGGGGAAGGCAGGGAAGGCCTACGAGTTCGGAGTTATCTTCGTTACTGCCGGTTTAGGCTATATCGCCGGCCTGGTCGTCTTCGGACTGCTCTCGGGCAGGCTGAGGCGTCTGGGCATCTGGACCATCCCCGAGGCGCTGTATAAAAGATACGGGAGCGGCATCAACCAGGCCTGCGGCGCCGCCATGTTCATCACGGTCATCGCACTGTTCGGCGGCCAGATCATCGGCATCGGCCTCATATTTACGGCGGTGGGCCAATCGCTGGGGCTTACCTATACCACATCGGTCATACTGGCCGGCGTCGTCATGATCTTATATACAGTGCTGGGCGGTCTCTTCGCAGTGGCCTACACCGACCTGATTCAAACCGTCATCATGGTGGTCAGCATCGGAATCATCCTGCCGATTTTCATTCTGCTTAATGATTCCGGTTCGATGCTGGCGAATACCTGGCAATCGGCCGCAGCGGGCACCGGTCCGGGGATATCCCCCATCTACCTGGTATCCATCTGGATCATAGATTTCTGCTTCTGCCTGGTGGACCCGGGGTTGTGGCAGAGGGCCAACGCCGCGACCAGCGGAAAGGTCATCAGGAACTCGATGTTCGTCACGGCCGGCGTGTATGTCTACTGGTCTGTCGTGGTGGTTCTGCTTGGACTGCTCGGCATCTTCCTGGTGCCCGATATCGTGCAGAACTACGGCTCCACGGATGCGGTCATACCCGTTATGATCGTTAAATTCCTCCCCGTGGGCCTGGTCGGCCTCTGCCTGGCCGGCCTGATGGCGGTGATGATGAGCACGGCCTCGGTGGCGCTGCTGATCTCCGGCACGACCATAGCCAACGATCTGATTAAGGCGGCCCGCCCCCAGACCAGTGACAAGAAATTGCTGCTGTGGGCCAAGCTGGTAATCGTTATCGTAGGTGCGCTGGGCATCGTTTTCGCCATGTTTATGCGCGGCATCTTCGATATACTGCTGCTGGCCTTCGCCGTTTATGTATCGGCGGTCTTCATTCCGGCCATGGCGGCCTTCTTCTGGAAAAAGGCCACGCGCCAGGGCGCCATCGTCAGCAGCATCGTATCGACCGTTGTCTGCGTGGCCCTTTACGCCGTCAAGCAGTTCATCGAGATACCCTGGCTCGAGCCCATCGTGATCAGCCTGGTGGTAAGCCTGGTCCTGATGTGGGCCGTGTCCAGGGCGACCTACAAACCGGAAAGCGCCACTCCGAAACTAATACTGTCGGGAGGTGAATCATGAACGAGCAGCACAGGCGATTGACTTTGTTCGAAGCGGCTGCAGTAGTGGCCGGGCTGGGGTTCGGCGGCGGTGTAATGGCTGTGCCTTACCTGGCCTCGCTGAACGGCATTATGGAGTTGATTATAACCGCGCTGGTGGCCTACGCCTTCAGCCTGCTGCTGCATCTGATGGTGGTGGAGGTCGTGCTGCGTGAGGACAAGCCCCAGCAGCTGGTTGAGCTCTTCGGGAAATATGTTTTCAAGCAGACCTGGTGGGGAAAGGCTTTGACCTGGATCATATTCGCCCTCGTTCTGGTCACCTTCTACGCACTGCTGGCCGGATATATCGTCGGCTGCGCCGAGCTCCTGCATAATCTCTTCCCGGCATTGCCCCTGTGGGCGGGGGAGGTCATCACCTATATAATAGCGGCGGGTATCGTGCTTGCCGGGTTGAAAGCGGTGGGAGTCAGTGAGAAATGGTCCAT
>JBAZLT010000184.1:0-4414 GCA_041650115.1 Dehalococcoidia bacterium
GGCGGGGAGCGGCGGTCTTCATGAACCCTCCCTACTCCAGGGGGAACCTCGACCGGTGGTGTGCTAAGGCCGTCCTGGAGGCGAAGACCGGGGCGATCGTGGAGGGGGCAGCATGACGCAATCCCTGTTGCTGCCCGAAAAAGGGCCAGAGGAGAGATGGGCAGACATCTGCGCGTTCCTCGCCCACCACGAGCAGGCGATCAAAACCGGACATGGCCCCGACATCCCCGCCGTCCCCTGGGATAGCCCAATCCTTGATCGAGCAGAAAAGAGGGGCCTGATGTGGGATCTCCCCCCGCAGGGGTATAGCCGCGTGATCCGGTGGGTCGAGATCCGGAAGGATGGGAAAATAGGAAGGGTCGGTGAGGGGTTCCCTCATGGGTGGGATGGATCGTTCGGTCACCCTCAATGCTGCTTCGATATCTGGTTTGCGGGGAGGGGGATATGACGCCCCCCAACAACGTCCCCGGCGTCTCCCCCCTCCGCTGCTCGTACCTGCTGGCCGGGCATCATGAGGTCGAAGAGTTCTATGAACGCGAGGGGGATGCTGCCCCCTCAGACGCCCGGTGGCGCAACCTCGCCGAGGGGATAACCGGGGGCGATCGCTCGTGACGTGGCGATCGATATGTGGTGAGCTCTTGGAAATCGCACATGGATGCGAAGCGCTGGCAGAAATCGAGGACGACAACACAATTGTATACGTCGTCTGTATGATCTCATTGCGCATTGAGTACCACCTGCTCTGCCGCGCCGCGGGGGTGGACCTGTGATGTCGAAGATCGTCATTCGGTGCCCCGTCTGCGGCCGAGAGCAGGAGGTCGAACTCGGCGAATATCTATTCTCGATCGAGCACGGGGGCCACCCATATACCTGTGGGGGCGATACCTGCCCCTCTCACACGGAAATGGAGCCCGTTGATCTAGGGATGGCAGCCTACAAAGAGGCACTCCGAAAGTGTATCGGAAGGGGGATTCTGTGACCCGGCTGATCCGTATCGAGTCCTGCGACCAGTGCCCGCATTCGCGTGCGTTTCCTGGAGAGTTCCCCAGATGTGTTGCGGCCACCGAGGACTATCACGGCGCAACGGTGTCTCGCAGGTTCAGGCCTGCAGACAACTATCCTGAGATCCCGCATTGGTGCCCGCTGGAGGAGTCATTATGACCCGGCTGATCTCCGTCGGCTTGGTCGTCAGGGTGCCGGACGAGGTGGCCGACATTCATGAGGCGCTCTATCAGCATCTTGAGAACATCCTGATCACAGAGACAGGCATCGAGGGGCACATCTGCTCTCTCTCTGACATGACCGCCGAAATCGTCGCCTCCATCGGCGAGGACCTCGCCCGGAAGCGGGGGCTGATCCCATGAGCACGTCAGCCGGATCGCCGGGCTCCCCCTACCGCGCCAAGTCTTCGGCGGCAGACGCCTACCTCTCCCGGCACCAGGACCGCGGCCCGGTCCGGGCGGCTCGCTGCACTCTGACGATACAGGCTGCCCCCGGCCAGGACCTCGACGACGCTGCGATCGCCGCGGCCCTGCAGCGGGTGAAACTGCCGGCCGGATGCCGTCTCACCGAGGACCCCCAGGTGCACCGGGGATGGCAGGAGGAGGAGGAATGACTTCTGACGAGTATGAGGCCATCATCGGCGCTGATAGGGGTGAGGCTCTGATAGTGTTTATTATCGTTCTGGGGACAATGGCGGCGCTTCTGGGGATAGGCGTGCTTGCGGGGAAGTTGCCATGACCCCCGAGAACCGCAACGCGTCGATCCTCCTCGCCCTCCCGGGTCCGCAGGGCTCCGTCCTCCTCTCCCTCGCCGACTGCGGTTTGTACCAGGTCGACCGCGCCCCTCTTGCCACTCTGTACCGCGAGGGGATCCCCGCCTCCTTCCACGCCACGGAGTTCACAGGGGAGGACCCGGCAGAGGCGGCCGGCACGATCACACTCAGCGAGGGGAAAGAGGCAGCGATCATCATCCACGCCCGAACGCATCGACAATTCGCTCTCCCCGCGCACTGGCTGCGGAACATCGCGGCCGGGCTGGAACGAACGACAGAACTCAGAGAGATCATCGAGACAGAGACATGACTCACATCAATATCAACGACGACACCGCCACAGATCTCTGGCGCCTGCGCCTGGAGATGTTTGACCGCCCACAGGATGCGACCCACGACGACGTGATCCAAGAGTTGATACGGGCTCGGAGAGAAGGAAGGAATAGAAATGGAGTGAAACCATGAAAAAAGAAGAACTGCATTTGGTCCGGATAACGTGGATTGATTCAGAGGGCAATGCATTAATATCGAAAGATATCCCCGGGGTTCCTATTGGTGGGGCAGCACAGATTTATCCAGCAATCCCAAAAACAATAGCATCTAAGCTGGATCGCGTCTCAGAAAAATGCGCCGCAGATCTGATCTCTAAAATCGCAGGCTTACAAATTGAAATCGATCCGGTTGATATCAATGCCGCCCCCGTCAGTACTGACATCACTGACAGAACTGACTAATCCGTCAATTTAATCCTATTTTATCACTTTTCAGGCGCATACTCCTCCGCAATGGAGGTGCGCACCTCATGGGAAAAATATTGAATGTAATTGTCGCTATTTTTGCGGCGCTCGCTGCGCTGCTCTCCCGCACTGAATCGACGGCCACCCAGACCGCCGCCACGACCACGCCCGCCGAGACCCCTGCCGAAACGGTAGAGGCCGCCCCCGTCGAGGAGGAAGTCTTGACGATCCCGACCGACGCCGGCGACTGTGCGATCCTCGGGATCTACGCCGACGCGAATGGAGAGAAGCCGTGGGACAACCTCGACCCGGCGAGATGGGTCTGCTATGTCAGGGTGATCGGGTCCAAGAAGGGCAAGGTGGCTGTCGGGCTCGCCGTTGGGACCGTCGGAGGCGACAAGGTCTACACCAGCGACGTGCAGCCGCTCACGTTCGGCTATGACGCCCCGGTCGACACAGTCCAGGCGCTTGCGATGGACTTCCCGCCGTACACCAAGTACACCTGTGCCGGGGTCCACCCGGTGATCGTCCGCGTCGGGTACTACGACGACGCCGGCGATCCGGTCTGGACGCACTCGAAGGAGTACAGCGTCACGGTGGTGAAGGCGTGATCGAGGCGGTAGGGGATGCCCTCGCCTCCATCCCTATGGAGTGGTACGCGTACGCTGCCACCGCTGCACTCTCGTTCCTCGTCGGAAACGAGCGGGGCAAGCGGGCAGTCAAGACGGTCGTCGCCGGCCGATCCCTCTATGACACGGTATGCGACGCGATCGAGGATGGCACCGTCACCCCTGAAGAGGCAGAGAAGATCTCGGCGGCCGCCCAGAACGTGATCGCCGCGGCCACGTCCACGGAGTAACCCCTCAGGACCATGCCCCGGCGGAAGCGGCCAGTTTTGGGGGCAGCGTGCCCGACATCGGCGCAGAACATCCGGGCGAAGGACCGCCAGGTCGACGCCGTCACTCTCAGAAGGCAGGGATGGACCTATCCCGCCATCGCCGAAGAACTCGGGATCGCGAAGAGCACAGCGATCGCGAGTGTAAAGCGGGCGCTGGAAGAGGTGAACGCTGAGTGCAAGGAGGAGGCCGAGGGCCTCCGGGCGCTGGAACAGATGCGCCTCGACGGGCTCTACCTGAAATCCCTTGAATCTCTTGTGCGTGCTGACGAGATCGCGATTGCCTTGAAAGAGCGGATCCTGCAGGGTCGCCTGAACGATGCCGGGACGCTGCGGGCCTGGGCACAGGCAGAAGGTGTGATTCACGGCGCTGTCCGAGAATGCCGCGGTGTCTCGGAGCGTCGGTCGAAACTGTGCGGACTGGACTCAGCCGAGAAGATCGAGCACGGCGGCGAGATCAAGATCGATGACGCTAGAACTACCCTTCTTGCTCGCCTGAATGCCCTATCAGAAGAGGGGTCATGACGGCCTCTCTCGCAGAAAAACTCGCCGCTCTCTCTGAAGAAAAGAGGGCGGCATTTGTAGCGAGCCTCTCGGATAGCGAGGCGCGTCTCCTCCCGCATACATGGGAGTTCTGGGGCAGGCCGGAACAGCACCCCCCGCCAACGGACTGGTTCTGCTGGTTCATCCGGACCGGCCGCGGGTGGGGTAAAACTCGCACAGGATCGGAATGGATCCTCAAGAGAGTACGGGAGGGAGCTCGGCACATTGCCCTGATCGGACAGACAACCGCCGACGTCCGGGACACGATGATTGAGATCGGCGACTCCGCCATACTCAAAATCGCCTCGAAAGACGAAATGCCCGACTATGAGCCCTCAAAACGTCGGCTTGTGTTTCCCAACGGCGCTGTCGCCACGTCCTTCAGCGGGGACAAGCCAGACCAACTCCGCGGCCCGCAGCACGATACAGTCTGGATCGACGAGCTGGCAAAATTCCAGTACCCCG
>JBAZLT010000185.1:0-4401 GCA_041650115.1 Dehalococcoidia bacterium
TACATTCCTCGCGATATCCCGGTTATCGGCGATGCCAAGAGGGGGGATATAGGCAACACCGCTTCAGCCTATGCCAGGGCGCTTTTCGATTACTATAAATTTGATGCGGCGACGGTCAACCCTTACTTGGGCTACGATTCGATAAAGCCGTTTCTGGATTATCGGAACAGGGGTGTATTTATCCTCTGCCGCACCTCCAACAGCAGCGCCTCCGACTTCCAGGACCTGGTGGACAATTTCGGCATGAAGTTCTATCAGTCGGTTGCTTTGCGCGCCGGAGATTGGAACAGGGGTGGAAATGTGGGATTGGTGGTGGGCGCCACCTATCCCGACGAATTGAAGGAGATAAGGAAGCTGTGCCCGGATATGCCTTTGCTGATACCAGGTATAGGGGCGCAGGGCGGCGACCTGGAGCTTTCCGTAAGGTACGGCGTTAACACCGCCGGGGAAAAGGCCATCATCGTGGCGGCGCGCCAGGTCATCTATGCTTCTTCGGGACCCGGCTTCGCACGGGCGGCCCGTAAAGCTGCACGTGAGCTTCGCGACAGCATCAATAAATTCCGTGGCGTTTAGACATATACGCGGAGGATGCCCTGCATGGGTGATGCCGGAAAAGAAACCTTGCGCACCATTTTCCATATCGATCTCGACGCTTTCTTCGTCACCGTAGAGCAGGTGCTTAATCCGGCCCTGCGGGGAAAGCCCGTGATAGTGGGGGGCAGGCCGGAGGACAGGGGCGTGGTCGCCTCGGCGTCGTATGAGGCACGCAAGTTTGGAATACATGCTGCCATGCCTCTGTCCAGGGCCAGGCGGCTCTGCCCGCAGGCGGTTTTCCTGGTGGGTAACTACCACAGGTACTCCGAGTTCTCGCGAAAATTCATGCATATACTGGGCGATTACAGCCCGTCTCTGGAATCCGGCGGGCTGGATGAAGCTTATTTGGACGTGACCGGCTGTCAGAACTTCGGCTCCTGGAGGGCGCTTGCCTCCAGGATCAAGGAGCAGATAAGAGAGGAGACGGGGTTGGTCGCCTCGGTGGGTATAGCCCCGTGTAAAGTCGTGGCCAAGGTTGCCTCCGATGCAGGAAAACCGGATGGGCTGGTCGAGGTGCCGCCCGGGCAGGAGAGAAGCTTTCTGGCGCCCATGCCGGTGGAGAAGCTGCCCGGCGTAGGAGATAAGACGGGCAAGGTGCTGAGATCGATGGGTATCCGGACTATCGGCCAGCTGGCGGATATGCCGGACGGCTTGTTTAAAACACGGTTTGGCGACGGCATGGTATGGCTTCAGCAGCATGCGCGCGGACTGGACAGCAGCACCGTTGAAGAACGCGGCGAGGCCAAGTCCGTCAGCCGTGAGACCACCTTCGAACAGGATACCGTTGATATGGCCACGCTCAGGGCCACGCTCCGCTACTTCTCCGAGAAGCTGGGCGCTGAACTGAGGGACATGGACAGGATGACCAGGACTGTTACTCTCAAACTGAGATATACGGATTTTGAGACGGTCAGCCGGGGCATGACTTCGCGGCTGGCCACCAATCTGGACGATGAAATTTTCAGGGAAGCATTGAAATTGCTGGAATCGACGCTTGGGAAAAAATTCCGGCCGGTCAGGCTGATCGGGCTGGAAGTATCCAATCTGACCGGCCCGGAGACGCAGCTTAGCCTGTTCGATAACGAGACAAAAAGGCTGGAGAAACTGGACCGCGCCATCGACAGGGTACGTGACAAGTACGGATTCGACTCCATACAGACTGGCTATACCATAGAGCTCAAGCGGAAATCAGCCGGGCGCCGCCTCCGGGATGAGAAGCCCCCGCCCGGTTAGAATAACTTGAATACCTTTTTAAGCAGCCAGATGATGATCAGGATAATGCCGATGATGAGGGCCAGGTTGATCAGCCAACCGAGGCCTGGCATGGCGATGAAACCCAGCAGCCACAGTACCAGCAGGATGATGCCGATGATTAACAGGATGTTCATAACTACCTCCCTTTTCTAATGCTGTAGATATTTATTGCGAGAATTATAACAGCACCTCTGATCACAAAGCCAGAGATGTCCTGTTGAAGCCTGGTAAAGTCGTAAAAGTAAATTTGCAATATAATATTTAATAATGAGTTTTAGAGACTGCCTGCAGGTATCGCTCCAGGTACTGCGTTCAAATAAAATGAGATCCGCGCTCACCATCCTGGGGATCGTCATAGGTGTGAGTTCAGTCGTGTTCCTGATCTCCTTCGGAAGGGGGCACGAGGCCAACCTGATGGCTATTTTTAAAAGCCTGGGCGCCGAGACGATTTACATCACCAGCGCTTCGCAGATGACCGACCAGATATCCGGTATAACACATAAACTGACCATGGAAGATGCCGAAGCACTGGAGAACTCCAGCCGGCTGCCCTCGGTGGCGCTGGTATCACCTATGACCGAGAAAATGTCCACCGTCACTTACGGCAATGAGAAAGCCGGCACGGATGTGATGGGGGTGGTGCCCAATATACGCAGCATTATCGATTACCCCGTGGAGAGCGGCTCATATATAACGGACGGCCATGTCATATCCGGCGCCAGCGTGGCTGTGCTGGGCGCAACCGCCAGAACAAATCTGTTTAAGGACGAGGACCCGCTGGGTAAAAACATTCGCATTAACGGCCGCAATTTCGAGGTCGTCGGCGTCCTGGAGGCCAAAGGCGGATTTTTCCCGGGTGCGGACGATTTCATCATGATACCGCTGACAACCATGCAGGCCAGGCTGTCGGGCGAGACCACCACGGAGGGCCGGCCGGTGCAGACCATCGCCGTGAGGGCCCTCTCGCCTGCCCACATCGACAGCGCCAAAGATGAGGCGGTATCGGTGCTCAGACAGCGACACCATATTCGAGAGGGAGAGGACAACGATTTTTACGTCATGGACATGCGTGATATCATCAACCAGATGAAACAGGCGCTCGAGGTCTTTCAACTTTTCCTGGCCAGCGTCGGCGCCATTTCCCTGGTTGTGGGCGGGATAGGCATCATGAATATTATGCTTGTTTCGGTCACTGAACGGACGCGCGAGATCGGCATCAGGAAGGCTATCGGTGCTAAAAGGCTGGATATCGTGAAGCAGTTTCTGGTCGAGTCTTCCATCCTCAGCATATCGGGCGGCGTCATCGGCATATTAATCGCCTTTCTCTTCGTGCTGATGGTGACGGGCGTCAAACTGGGAGGCTATACAGTACAGGCGCCTTTTTCCATTGATATAGTGCTGATCGCCCTGGGGGTGTCCACCTTTATCGGCATAGCGTCCGGACTCTACCCTGCCGTCCGTGCGGCGGGCATGGACCCGGTCGACTCGCTGCGTTACCAGTAGGAGCTAACCATGGCTAAAGTTGAGACGGAAAGACGCGGGCAGATCCTTGTGGTCAGGATAAACCGGCCTGAGGCCCGCAATGCAGTGGACGGTGAAACTGCCGGACTGCTGGAGGAGGCCGTAAACGGTTTCAAGCGCGATAACGGCCTCAGGGTTATGGTGCTGACGGGGTCCGGGGACGTCTCATTCTGTGCGGGCGCAGACCTGAAAGCGGCGAGGACCTTAATGGAGAGAAAGGGAGCCGGTAGCAGCGGCCCCATGGGTTTCAGCCGCATAACCGATGTGGAAAAGCCGACCATAGCGGCTGTCAACGGTTACTGCCTGGCGGGAGGGCTGGAGCTGGCCTGCTGGTGCGATTTTCGCATCGCTGCTGCCGGAGCTAAGTTCGGCGTGGTAAATCGCCGCTGGGGGGTGCCGCTCATCGACGGCGGTACACAGAGGTTACCCCGTATCGTGGGCCTGGGGAATGCGCTTTACCTGATCGAGAGTGGGGTCATGTTCGACGCGGAGCATGCGCTGAGGATGGGGCTGATCCAGGAAATAGTGCCCGATGGGACAGCCCTGGACAGGGCTGTTGAACTGGCTGCAAGGATGGCGGAGTACCCGTGGACCAGCCTGATAAACGACCGCAAAGCGGCTTACCAGGGATTGGCTCTTGATTTGCCGGAGGGCATCAGGCGGGAAAAGAAGATACATGCCCGGTTTTTTAGAGATATCGAGATGTTCGAAGGGTTGGAGAGGTTCAAACAGGGTCAGAGGCCGGCGCCTCCCGCCCCGCCCAAATAAGGGGCTGACTATCCCGCTAATGCTGCGGGGTTTTCAGGTTCTTTACCAGGTATAGTATGCGGCAGCTGATCTCGAGCAGTTCGGTAATGACGTAAGCTTCCTCGAGTGTCATGCCTCTGGCAAAGCTGCCGTGGCGGTGAACCATGACCACCGCATGCGTTTTCAGCGCCTCCGCGACTTCCTCCGCAGCGCCGCCGGGCTTGGGCTCGAGGCCGAATCCCACTACCGGCACTTCGGGTATAAAAAGCTTGCCCCCTTCGTCCT
>JBAZLT010000186.1:0-4379 GCA_041650115.1 Dehalococcoidia bacterium
CGGTATGAGGCGGCGCGGGCCTGCGGCGAGTTAGAAGACGAAGCCACCGTGCCCGGCCTGCTCAACCTGTTGAACGACACCGATCACGAAGTGCAGGAAGCCGCCATCGCAGCCCTGGGCAAAATCGGCGGCCAGGAAGCTAAAAACGCGCTCAGCCGGTTGAAGAATTCACCCGAAAACAGGATCAAAGAAGCGGCCATGGCCGCGCTGACAGAGCTTGAGATTTGCCAGGATCCACTATCTTCGAGTTCCTGAAACGGCAGGCCGTGCTCACGGGGAATAAGGTCCTGCTCCGGCCGCGCCGGCCGGAGGATGCAGCGGCCGAGTACAGATGGCGCGTGGATAATGAGCTGTGCCGCCTGGACGCCACCGAACCTATCACCCGCAGCTTCGATGAATTTCAACTGCGCTACAACGTCGAGTTGCAGTACCCCGGTTTGACCCATACTCTGGCCATCGATACGCTCAAGCATGTCCACATCGGCAGCTGCAGCCTCTTCAATTTTAATCTGGCCGCAAACTCAGCCGAGATCGGGATAATGATCGGCGATAAGCTGTACTGGGGACGCGGATATGGTGAGGATGCATTAAAGGCCTTTATGCTCGATATTTTCCAGGCCTCGGGACTGCAGAGCATGGTGCTGCGCACGCTGGACTGGAACGTGCGGGCCCGCACCTGTTTCGAGAAATGCGGCTTCGTGATACGCGGGGACATGGTGCGCGGAGAGCACCGTTTCATCATAATGCAGGCGGAGCGGGAAGCGGTACTGAATAAAGATCAGTGAACCGCAATGGGCGAGGCATCTGTTATGATTCTGCGCGACCGGCTCAGTTTGCGGCGCAACCTCAGCGGCAGCGAGAAAAGACCCCGGTGGGCGATCCCGTCATAAGAACGCAGCCGTCCGTTGACCCTGTCCGATATCCTTTTGTTTATCTCTCTTGGCGAGAGGCGGGCCGGGTCCAGCGAGTCCGATGCCGTGTGAAATCCCCACAGGTCGACAAAGGAAGGCACGTAGACCTGGTAGGGACGTACTATCTTGAAGATGCTCTTTAAAGTGCCGTTAATGGCCACGAAGTTATCCAGGTTGATCCAGCCTGACTGGCCGGACTGCACCACCATGATGCCTCCCGGCCTGAGCTTATCCCTGACAAGGCTGTAGAATTCCTGCGTGTACAGCATACGGGCCGGGCCCTCCTCCACCGGATCGGCCAGGTCGATTACAGCGACATCGAAACGTTCCTTTGTCTCCGCGATGTATTTTCTGGCGTCGTCATGGAGCACCACAGCCCTTTTATCGTCGAAGGCGCCCTGGTGGAAGGTCGGCAGGTATTTGCGGCACAGCCTGACCACCTCGCCATCTATATCCACCATCACAGCCCTGCGCACGGTCCTGTGTTTTAGCACATCGCGCAGCGTCGCCCCCTCGCCGCCTCCGGCGATGAATACGCTCTTCGGATCGGGATGCGCCAGCATGGCCGGGTGGACCAGGGATTCATGGTAGATGAACTCGTCCTTTTCTCCGGACTGTATCTTCCCGTCCAGCACCAGGCAGATGCCGAAGGTATGGGTTTCGGATATCTGGGCATGTTGAAAGCGGGTTTTTTTGTCGTGCAGCACCCGCTTCACTCCATGGATCTGCACCAGGTCGTCGGAAAGCTCATCGATGAGCCATTTTTTGCTATTGAAGTAGTCCGGCCTGGTCATCTACCGTCCTGCCGCCGCCGGGCTCTCCGTCAGAAGGCCCCGCTTCAACTCTATATAAGATGTGGATTTAGCCTTCAATTTCTCCGCCAGGGGTTTGACGGCCCCGGCCGGCTCGATGACCTCGCCGCAGGTGAAAACGTCCACGGCGGCGTAGCAGAACTCCGGCCAGGTGTGTATGGAGATGTGTGATTCCGCGATGATGACAACTCCGCTGATGCCCTGCGGTGAAAACTGGTAAAAGGAATCCTTGATCACCGTCGCTCCGATGGATAACGCCACGGAGCTGAGAGCCTCCCGCAGATACTCCATATCATTGAGAAGCAGCGCGTCGCAGTCCTTCAGTTCCAGCAGCAGATGTTTTCCCAGAGCGGTCAAGCGGATTCCCTCCTTAAAACAGCATTACATAAATCATAAAACATGCTAGTATTAATGCAAAACAGAGTGTAATTTTATATTTTATGTTGACTTATTTCAAGAAATACCTTAAGCTGGGCTATTGACAAAGTCTATTTGACTGTGTAAAATGCGTTCAAAATTCACTATTTAAGGAGGCGTATGCCGTGAGGAGAATTTTTGGAACCCTCGTAGCACTCGTAGTGGCTTTATCGTTAGTTTTGATACCGGCCACTGTCTCAGCCGATCTCGGCAAATGCACGGGTTGGGACAAAGTTAAATGGGAAAACAACCAGAATTCCTGGAAGCTATATCTCCAGCACTGGGGAAGGACGCCCACGAGCGCCATGTCCAGGCTTGCTGGTCTGTGCGGCCCGGATAAGCTTTGTTCCGGCGTGTGCAACACATCCAAATGTCCCAAGCCCACGGGCTGCGACATCAGCGAATGCCTGGGTGGCTGCAGCAACTGCAATACACAGGCAGGAACTCTTGGATCCGCATGTGACGATGCCAAGAGGTGTCTCAACCCCGAGACCAAGCCGACCTCTCTGCCTTTGGATGACTGCCCGCTGAACTGCCCGGCCAATGCAACCACCGCCGGACTCGGCACATCCAAATGCTCCGGCTGCTGGGGCAAGAGCCTTTCCTATGCCAACAAGAGCTGGGCTGCCGCCGATGTCGGTACGAGGGCCAATATCAATAACACCCACATGAACCATAGGGGCACATCTCCCATTGGTGGCGGCGACTGGGGTATCACCGGTTGCCCGCATCCCGAGTGCGTGTCTCTTACCTGGTGCCTGCAGAACAACCTTCTCTCCAAGTGCAAGGTCTGCAGCAGCGGCAAATAAACTAAACCGATTGATTTGAAAATAAATAAGCGCTGCCCCGATCGGCAGCGCTTATTTATTTTATTTCACTGATAGTATATGGACGAGAAAGAGAAGCTGGTCACCATCTATAAAGCCTGCGGGCAGCCGGAGGCTGAGATCGTGAGAGGCAGGCTTGAGATAGAAGGTATAGTCGCACTGCTTAAATACGAAAGCATCGGTAGTGTATACGGCCTGACCGTGGATGGGCTGGGGCAGGTGGAGGTGCAGGTCCCCGCCAGGTTTGCCGACCGCTCGCGGGAGATCATCGGGTCAGCCGGTGAGGAAACCGGGAATTAGACGGCCTTCTACTTCAGGCCCAGTGCGGCGTTGAGCGCTTTGTAATCGAAACGGCTGTCGAGCAGCGCCGACATCGCCTGCAGCTTCTGTACCTGATGAAAACCTGCGCCGGCCAGCGATTGCTCGATCCCCTTGATTATTTCATTTATATCCCGGTCGACTACGATCACCGGCACCTTTTTATCCTCGGACTTTACCATGACCGATGTCGACGGCTTTTTGCCGCTGACCACCAGGCACTTTGTCGATGTCTCCAGGGCAGCGAGCTGCATATCCGTGCGCTCATGGCGGGTGACCACAGCCTTATTGCGCAGCCTGCTGTAGTAATCTCTGGCCGAATCGGGCGACATGGCGCCCAGCATGACGTTCTCCACCAGTTCGCCGGCTCTGTCCTTAAAATTGACAATCTCACCGCCTACGGCGCCGGCAATGTCCCCTACGGTAACGCCCATCAACGCCCTTGACTCCGGCAGCACGCCCAGCACGGCGATGCCCTTCTCCTTGAAATAGGCAGCGCATTCCGCCTGGACCCTGTTGATCTTGGACGAAGGCACCTGGTTTAATACAATCCCCGCCAGCCTGCTCCCCAGCTTCTCGGCGGCCTGCAGGATGGCGGCGTCGCGGTAGTCCGAGCGCCAACATAGCAGCAGGACCACGCGGGCATCCAGCTTCTCGGCGATGGTATATGCAGCCAGCGTGGACACCTGGTCGTTCTTGAAGGCTCCCGGGCTTTCGATTATCAGTATATCTTTGCCGGCCCCGGCCTTGTCGCAGGCCGATTTAATCCCGGCGGAGAAATTATCGGCGTCCTCCGTGAGGCCGCGCCACAGCTCATCCTGTTTTATATGCATGGGACAGAGCAGCTCCCGGCTCTCGCCCAGCTCGAGGGACCGGCCGATAAAGTCCGCATCCAGGCATTCCTCGCCGGCACCCTCCGTTTTTACATGGATGGGTTTGATATAGCCGATTCTTTTACCCGAATTGGCCAGTTTTTTACCTATTCCGGCGCATAATGCCGTTTTCCCGCAGGGATCATAAGCCGCGATAAGTAAATTAGTCATGGTGCCTCCTGAATTTTAGCCGGCAGACATTATACCATTCTTTACTTCCCC